>JBEKCN010000224.1:0-6241 GCA_050014855.1 Streptosporangiaceae bacterium
TGGGATACGTGGCCCGGCGGCGGTGTGCTTTCCGCACGCTGGCGGGTCTACCCGTTCGGGTGCTGGATGTCCACGGGCGGCAGGTCCTGCACCTGCTGCTTGGTGATGTTGAGCCGGATACCGTCGTCGACTCCCGTCACGGCGCCGATCGGGATGGCCACTTCCTTGCGGCCCCACAGGTGCCCCTCCTGGAGCAGTACGTGGGTCACGCGGTGGCTGTTCGGGTCGACGACCAGCCCCTGGACTTTCCCGATGTGGCCGTCGGTGGCATGGACGTGCTCGCCGCGGCGCACCTCCACCTCGTCCAGGGGGACGGTGTCGTAGGTGACGGTCTGCGGGCCGTAGTTCCCGGCCATGCCCCCGCCCATGCCCATGCCCATGCTGTAGTAGGGCATCCAGAGCACCTGTTCCGGGTCATAGCCCGGGTATCCGGGGGTGCCGGGCAGGAACTGCGTCTCCTCGGCGGGATCGAGCTTCCCGAAGTCCGCCAGGGTGCAGCGGAGCCGGATCTGATCCGCCGTGGCGTCGGCCAGGCCGAGCGGGACAAGCCGCCCGGGGGCATGCCACCAGTGCCCTGGCTCGACCACCAGATGGGTGACCGTACGAGCGACCGGGTCAACAACCACGCGGCTCACCTTGCCGCAGGCCCCATCGCTGCAGCAAACATCGGCCCCGATCGTGAACGGTGTCGTCTCCGTCATGGCTACCCTCATTCCTGGCGGGTCATCTTTGCGGCTGATGAGCGCGGCGCCGGTCAGGGCCCGCTCCGCTGCTTATGGCCCGCTGCGCTGCGGATCGGTGCCGACGATGCCCTGGGGGACGACCTTGCCCTGCTCGATGTCCCGGGACAGTCTGGCTTTGGCGGCCAGGGCCCCGCGGTCCAGCACACCGGAGCCCGCCGCCCGGGAGATCACGTCGCCGCCGCGGCCGCGCAGCACGTACGCGAAGCCGACGGCGATCAGCGCGCCGGCGACCGGCCCCACCAGATACACCCAGTAACTCTTCCAGTCACCGCTGGCCAGGGCCGGGCCGAAGGAGCGGGCCGGGTTCATCGACACGCCGCTGACCGGCGCCGCCCACAGGCCGGCCAGGGCGATGTAGCCGCCGACGCCGAGCGCGGCGATCGCGCCGACGTTCTGCGCCGCCGACGCGGTACCCAAGATCACGCTGACCAGCAGCGCGGTGAGCACGATCTCCATCAGCAGCGCCTGCCAGTTCTTATACCCCGGGCCCGGCAGCGTCGCCCCCAGATGCTCGACGTTCCCGAACACCAGCCGCAGAAACAGGCAGGCCAGCGTCGCGCCGATCAGCTGGATGATGATGTAGCCGGGGACACGCTTCCACGGGAAGTCCCCGCGCAGCGCGAAGGCCAGCGACACGGCCGGGTTCAGGTGCGCGCCCGAGACCGCACCCATGAACAAGATGATCGCCGTCACCATCAGGCCCGGCGCCACGACCGCCGCGGCCAGGCTGATCTGCCCCTTCGCGTGCAGCAGCCCGCCGCCCGCAGCGGCCAGGACCAGCGCGAAGGTGCCCAGCAGTTCCGAGAACAGCCGCCGCCATTCCTGCCTAGGGTCATCGAAGTCCGCACGGTCCCCGAACTCGAGCCACAGCACGTGGTGCGTGCGCGGGAACGCCGGCCCCAGCGACGCCGGCCCCATCTGCTGGGCCGCTGCGCCGCCCCCAGCGCCCGCCCCCTGCTCGGTCCCGCGCTGGCCCGGGCCGTCCGTCCGGCTCACGGGTGCGTTGTCTGTCATGCCCGGGTCCTTCCCCCGTCAACAGCACCGAAGGGGCTTCACAATCAAGACGGCAAGCCCGCGCCTCCTCGCCGCGCGCGACGGGACCCGGGGCCGACCCCGGCGTCCTCGCCCTGCCGCGCTGTCAGTCCTCAGGCCCAGTCTCAGCCCAAGGGGTCTTGCTGATCTTCATCGTCGTTCCCGGTGCGCCCGGCGGGCCAGGGACCAAGGTCCCCGCCGCGGAGCAGGTCGGGCAGGCGGGCCCCGGCAGGAAGGTCTTGCTTCTGGGTCAGAACCGTCTCGTATCGGGGACCCCGGAACGTGAACATGGTCCCCACGGAAACGTGGAGACCACTGGGCTCCCGCGATAGGACTCGAACCTATAACCTACCGGTTAACAGCCGGACGCTCTGCCGATTGAGCTACGCGGGATCGCGCTGGCACCTGGTCACGGGCCTGTGTCGTGGCCGCCGCGCTGAGCCGCCGTGTTGGGCTGCCGCAACGCGTCCGCGCTATGCCGCTGACCCGTTCCATCCGTGCCGGGACCTAACAGTAGCGTACCCGCGGAGCTGGCGTGCGCAGCGTCCACCGGAGCTTTCTCCGGGCTTGGGCTGCCCGGTCCGGGGCCGGCCGGCCCGGTCCGGGACTGGCCCGGTCCGGTCGGGGCTGGCCTGGCCCGGTCCGGGGCTGGCCGGCAGCTAGCCTGTTCAGAGCGTGGCGGCTTTCCGCGGTGGTGGCGGGAGGAGTACGAAGGCGGATAGCGGGGAAGCAACGGGGCACGACCATACGGTTAAGAGAGGCATACGATGCGGTATCGAGTCACGTTCGTCGCCGGGTTCGCGACCGGCTACGTCCTCGGCGCGCGGGCGGGCCGGGAACGTTATGAGCAGGTCAAGAAGGTGAGCCAGCGAGTGGCCGGGCATCCGGCGGTCCAGAAGGCCGCGGGCACGGTCGCCTCGAAGGCAACCGATCTGGGCCAGACGGCCAAGGACAAGGCCACCGAGAAGATGCCGGGGTTCGCCCAGGCCGCGATGAGCAAGGCCGGCACGATCCCGGGGCTGCGCGGCCGGGTCAACGGATCCTCGTCGTACCCGGACGGGACCGAGGTCTACAACCCGCCGCCCACCCCCGGGTCGACCACCCACCCGGACACCACCTGACCCGCACGGCCAGCACCCGGCGGCCGCGGTGAGCGGCCGCCGAGTGCCAGGCTGAGCACGCAGGCCCGGAGGCTCCCGGAGGCTCCCGGAGGCTCTAGTCCAGGTATGCCCGCAGCATCTGGGCGCGGCTCGGGTGCCGGAGCTTGGCCAGCGTCTTGGACTCGATCTGGCGGATGCGCTCCCGGGTCACCCCGAACTCCCGGCCCACCTCCTCCAGCGTCCGCGGGTGGCCGTCGGTCAGGCCGAACCGGAGCTGGATGATGCGCTGCTCCCGGCGGGACAGCTCGTCCAGGACACGCTCCAGCTGGTCCTGCAGCATGATGAACGCCGCGGCCTCGATCGGCACCACGGCGTCCGCGTCCTCGATGAAGTCGCCCAGGTCGGACTCTTCCTCACCGATTGGTGACTGCAGCGACACTGGCTCCTGGGCGATGCGCTGGATGTCGGCGACCCGCTCCGGCTCGATGCCCATCTCCGCCGCGATCTCGTCCGGGGTCGGTTCCCGGCCAAGGTCCTGATGCAGCTGGCGCTGGACGCGGGCCAGCTTATTGATCGTCTCCACCATGTGAACCGGGACCCGGATGGTACGGGCCTGGTCGGCGATGGCCCGGGTGATGGCCTGGCGAATCCACCACGTCGCGTAGGTGGAGAACTTGTAGCCCCGCGTGTAGTCGAACTTCTCGACGGCGCGGATGAGGCCCAGGTTGCCCTCCTGGATCAGGTCGAGGAAGACCAGCCCGCGGCCGATGTAGCGCTTGGCGATCGATACCACCAGACGCAGGTTGGCCTCGATCAGCCGCTGCTTGGACCGCTCCCCCTCGGCCACCAGGAACTCGAAGTCGGCCGCCTCGGCGCCCTCCGGCGAGCCGCCGCGCAGCTTCTCGTCGGCGAACAGGCCCGCCTCGATGGACTTGGCCAGCTCCACCTCGTCCTCGGCGGTCAGCAGCGGCACCCGGCCGATCTCGCGCAGGTAGATCCGGACCAGATCACTGGTCGCGGCCGGCCTCCCCAGATCCGCCTCCCCCGCCGGTCTAGGGTCTTCCACCTCCTCGCGCGGGACTTCGACGAGCTCGATGCCTTCGTCACCCAGCAACCGCACGGCTTCGCCGAGCGCGTCGGGTGAGAGTTCGTGACGGTCGAGGGCGGCGGCGACGTCCGCCATGGTGAGGAAGCCCCGCTCCCTCCCAAGCTCTACGAGATGGGTCATCTGGTCGGCTAGCGAAGGCACGCTTGTCAGTACGGTGAGGCTCACGCAACCCAGTGTGCGACACGAACCCCCGGTTACGGGGGACCTAATTTTGTCACCTTTGCGGTAGTTACGGTGAGCCCTGCCGTCCGTAATCTGACTCCGGCCGGTTACGTCCCGTGCGATGCGTCAACCAAGCGCGGCGAGCCGGCGCGGCCGGCGGGCGTGGGCGGCGCGGCCGGCGGGCGGCGGTCAGGCCCCGGCGGCCCGGTCGAGCAGCGCCTTGCGCCGCTGCTCTAGTCCCACCAGGTCGCCGAAGATCTGGTTGTAGGGCACCTGCTGCTGGACCGGGTTCATCCGCTGCAGCTTCGACTTGACCGAGGCGATCTCCCGGCTCACCGCGAGCTCGCCCACCCGCGCCAGGACCACGTCCACGTACCGGACGTCCGGCTCCCCGTTGACCTGAGGCGGCTCCACGGCCAGCCGGGTGATGAAGGCACGGGCCCGGTCGTTCGGCGCGTCCTCGCGCAGCTGGGCGGCCCACTCCCGGCCGCCGCCGGCCGTGCTGGTGCCGCCCGACTCGGCGATCAGCCGGAAAACGGCCGCGTGCGCGGGCACGGTGAACGCCTCGGCGCCGAGCGCGTCGAACTCGGGGCCGCACAGCCCGGGCCGCTGTACCGCGAGCTTCAGCGCCTCCCGCTCGACCTGCGCCACCGGGTCCGACGGGTCATAGCCGGTCTCGGCGCCGGGCGGCGCTGCGCCCTGGCCGGTGCGCGGCGCTGCGCCCTGGCCGCCCGGCGGCGGCTCGTGCGACGTCCCGTTGGGCCCGGCGCGGCCCTGCGCCGCGGCGCCCGGCCGCGCCGGATCCCGCCGCGCCGAACGCCCGCTTCGGCCCTGATCGCCCGGGGCGCTGCCCCCGTGCTCCCGGATCCGGGTCAGCACGAAGCGCTCGTCCATCAGGCCGAGCCAGCGGTCCAGGTTGACGGCGTAGCGGGCCCGCAACCCGGAGTCCTTGATCCGGGCCACGATCGGGGCCGCCTCGTCCAGCGCGGCGATCTGGCCTTCGGCCGTGTCCAGATTGTGGTTGGCCAGCGCGCCCCGGATGGCGAACTCGAACAGCGGTACGCGCCGGGCGATCAGGTCACGGACCGCCGCGTCCCCGTGCGCGAGCCGGAGGTCGCACGGGTCCAGCCCGTCGGGCTGGACCGCCACGAACGTCTGCGTGACGAACCGTTCTTCCAGGCTGAAGGCGCGCAGCGCCGCCTTCTGCCCGGCCGCGTCCCCGTCGAAGGTGAAGATCACCTCGCCGACCACCCCGTCGGTGTCCATGACCAGCCGGCGCAGGACCTTGATGTGCTCCTCGCCGAACGAGGTACCGCAGGTGGCCACGGCGGTCGGGACGCCGGCCAGATGGCAGGCCATGACGTCGGTGTAGCCCTCGACGATGACCACCTGCCGGCGATGCGAGATCTCCCGCTTGGCCAGGTCGGCTCCGTACAGCACGGTGCTCTTCCGGAACAGCGGTGTTTCCGGAGTATTAAGGTATTTCGGTCCGTCCTCATCGGGGTTGAGTTTGCGCGCACCGAACGCGATGACGTCCCCTGACAGGTCGCGGATGGGCCAGATCAGGCGGCCGTGGAACATATCCCGTGCCCCGCGCTGGCCCTTCCGGGCCAGCCCCCCGGCGATCAGCTCATCATCAGTGAAGCCCCGTGCGCGCAGGTGCCGGGTCAGCTCCTCCCAGGCCGCGGGCGCGTAGCCGACGCCGAACCGCTCGGCGTCGGAACGCTCGAACCCGCGCTCGGCCAGGAAGGCGCGCCCCGCCTCGGCGCCCGGGCCCTGCAGCTGCTCGGCGTAGAACTCCGCCGCCGCCCGGTGCGCGTCAATCAGCCGGCGGCGCCGGCTCTGCTCCTGGCCGGGAACGTACCCGCCCTGCTCGTACCGCAGGTCGATGCCGGCCCGCCCGGCCAGCCGCTCGATCGCCTCGACGAACGTCAGGCCGTCGATCAGCTGCACGAACTTGATGACGTCGCCCCCTTCGGCGCAGCTAAAACAGTAGAAGAGGCCACGCGAGGGGGTCACGTTGAACGAGGGCGTCTTCTCGTCGTGGAACGGGCACAGGCCCTTCAGCGACTCACCGCCGGCGCTGCGCAGCTGCA
>JBEKCN010000225.1:0-6236 GCA_050014855.1 Streptosporangiaceae bacterium
GGCCAACCGTCCGGGCCAGCCAGCCCCGGGCGTCAGCCCAGCTCGACGGCGGCGCCGAGCAGGCCGAGCGGCGGCGCGCCCAGGCTCATCATCGCGCTGTGGAACCGGTGCAGCGTGAACCCGGCGCCCCAGTCCTTGCGGGCCCGCTCACGGAGCCGGAGGATCTCCAGCTTGCCCCACGTGTAGCGGCCGTAGGTGGGGTCGAACGTCGCGCGGCTGGCCTCCGACAGCGCCGCCGGGCCGGCCAGGTGGGTGTCGGCCTCGAACCGGCGCGCCGCCTCCTCGACCGTCATCCCCGCGGTGTGCACTCCGATCGCGCAGGCCAGCCGGGTGACCCGGACCAGGGCCTCCAGCCAGACGCCGATCGCGAACCGCGGGTCATCGCCGCCGAACCCCTCATCAACGCACAGTTCTTCCGCGTAATGCGCCCAGCCCTCGATGAACGCCGACGACTGGAGCGTGCGCCGTACGTCTCCGGGTGCGTGCCGCAGCGCGCGGCCGTGCGAGAAATGCCCCGGCGCGACCTCGTGCACGGTGATGCCGGGCAGCGTGGTGTCGCTGAACATCTCCAGCCATTCCTCGGTCTCCCGCTCGGCCCACGACTCGTCCGGGGGAGTGATGTAGTACCACGACGGCCCCTCGGGCTCACCCGGGGCGTTCCACGACATCATGGCCACGGCCCAGCGCCGGGATTCCGGTGCGGGGCCGACGAGGCACTCGCCGTCGGTGTACGGCACCAGGTTCTTCTCGCGGGTGAATTCGATGGCCCGGCCGGTCGAGATCCGCGCCGCCTCGATCACGCCCGCGCCGTCGGGGTGCTGGCGGACCAGTTCCCGCGCGACCTGCAGGGCCGGGGGCCCGGCGTCGAGCCGGGCGCAGTCCTCGGCGAGGCGGCCCAGCAGCCGGTCGCGTTCGGCGTCAGCCTGTTCCGCGAGCCGGCCCAGCTCCACCGGCATCGCCTCCGCGCTGCTGAGCAGGGCGGTCAGCCCGGCACTGCCCAGGGCGACGTCCGGCGGGCCGATGGCGGCGGCATGCTCCACGTGGCCGGTGAGCCGCGCGTGCGCGGCGAGGGCGGCGTCCCGGATGGCAGGCGGCGTGTCCAGCGGGATTCCCGCCGACAGTCCCCGGACCGCGCTGACCAGTGAGTTGGCCACGGGCCTGCTCAGCTGGTCCAGGGCCTCGATGGCATGCTCCGCCGCGGCCGGCCAGGCCAGCAGATGCTCCCTGCGGGCCACGTCCCGTTCGATCTCCGGCGCGTAGTCCCGGTCGTAGCAGGAAAGGTCCATCTCGCTGAGATGCCAGAGCGGATTGCTGCGGTGCAGCTCGAGCTCGGCGTAGACGACCTGGGCGTTGGCCTCGAACGCGGTCAGATGCGTCTCGTCGTGCGGATCCGCGAGGGGGCCGCTGGCCTCGCGGGCCAGGGCCAGCGCGGCCAGCCCGTCCCGGACACCCTGCGGGGACAGGTCCTGAACCTTACCGTCGTACTCGTGCCGCCCGCTCGCCTCGCGCGCCTCCGCGACATTGAGGTCGCAGAGGGCGCGCACCCGCGGGCGCAGCTCGGTGCCATCCATGTCCCCAGACGTTACCGGTCCGGCCGGCCCGGGATCAGGGAGGTCAGGGAACCTGCCCGTCCACCGCTGAGCCGGCCCGGACCGGGTCGACCATCATGATCGTGACCTTGGCCGACGAGCACGCCGTGAACGTGTGGCCGACGTAGGAGGCGGCCGTGTTGGCGGGCGGGTACACCTTCAGCCAGTGCACCGTGACCGGATGGCAGGTCGAGGCGGGGTAGTTGCCGGCCTCTGCGACCTGCAGCCAGGCGTGCGCGGTCACGTGCGCCGCGACCGTGACCGTGACCGAGGGGAAGCTGGTCTGCCGGGAAGCGGGCGCGCCGATCTGGCTGCCGTTCGGCTCGGTGACGAAAGAGACGCCCGGGAACCCATACATGGCGCAAGCGGTACCGGACGTGTTGGTGAAGCTGATCGGTACGTACTGGCTGCCGGCCGCGCCGCCGCCCACGTTGGTCTGCAGGCCCACCGCGAGGTTCGCGGTGGCGCAGGCGGCCAGGCCGGACGCGGTGCTGGACCGGGACGTGGGAGCGACCGCCGGTGAGCTCGCGGCCGGTGCCGCGCTCACCGTGGCCGAGGCCGAACCGCTGCTCGCTGTGGCGGCGGCCGAGTGTGGCGCGGTCGCGCTGCCCGAGGACCCGCAGCCGGCGGCGGCGGCCACCGCGGCGACCAGCCAGCCGGCGGTCAGGCCGCGCCGCACGCTGACAGAAAGTGTGATCATCCCCATACCCTTCGTCGCCCACGCGAGCCCGGAGCTCTTCCCCGGTCCTGTCCGACCGCCGCGGCGAGTCCGCTGCTCAATGTATCGCCGCGGCCCCCCGGTTGCTCACCAAGCGTCACGGCATGTCCCTCGGGCAGATCTGCGGCACGCTCCCGGATTCTCACCCCTTCAGACGCCCGGGCACGCCCCGAGGTTGCCCTCTTCTTCCGCCAGCTTCTTTCCGCCAGCGCGGCCGGGAGCGATGATGGCGAGCGGTCGCACGGGTAGCGATGATGAAAAGGAAGTAACGCCAGCGGACGCGGAGGGTATGCATGCCGGCTGCCAGTGAGTTCACCACCCGGCCCGAGCTGGCCGGCTCGTTCGGCATGGTCGCCTCGACCCACTGGCTCGCCTCGGCCGCCGGGATGGCTGTGCTGGAGAAGGGCGGCAACGCGTTCGACGCGGCGGTCGCTTCCGGGCTGGTCCTGCAGGTCGTCGAGCCGCACCTGTCCGGCCCGGGCGGTGAGGTCCCGATCATCGGCTTCGACGCCCGGCGCGGTGGGACGTTCGTGATCAGTGGGCAGGGCCCGGCCCCGAGGGCGGCGACGCCCGGCGCGTTCGGCGCGCTCGGCGTCGACCTGATCCCGGGCAACGGCCTGCTCGCGGCCTGCGTGCCCGGGGCTTTCGGCGCCTGGATGCTCCTGCTTCGCGACCACGGCGTCACCCGCCTGCGGGACGTGCTGAGCTACGCGATCGAGTACGCCGGGGGCGGCTATCCCCTCGTCCCGGCGATCAGCGGTGCCATCGCCGGCGTGGCGGAGATGTTCCGCGGCCACTGGCCCAGCTCCGCGGAGGTGTACCTGCCGGGCGGGAAGGTGCCCGCGGCGGGGACCCGGTTCAGCAATCCGCAGCTGGCCGCCACCTACCAGCGCATCCTCGACGAGGCCGAAGCCGCCTCGGCCGACCGGGACGAGCAGATCGAGGCCGCCCGGCGGGTGTTCTACGAGGGGTTCGTCGCCGAGGCGCTCGCTGGCTACCTCGACGTCGCCGAGGTGCTGGACGTGACCGGGCGGCCCCACCGCGGCCTGCTCTCCTACGACGACCTCGCCGCCTGGCGGCCGGGGACCGAGGCGGCGCTCACCCTGGAGTACGCGGGCCTGACCGTCTGCAAGACGCAGCCCTGGGGCCAGGGCCCGGTCTTCCTGCAGCAGCTCGCCCTGCTGGCGGGCTTCGAGCTGGCGGCGATGAAGCCCGCCGAGTACATCCACACCGTGGTCGAGTGCGCCAAGCTGGCGTTCGCCGACCGGGAGGCTTGGTACGGCGACCCGGCCTTCACCGATGTCCCGCTCGCCGCGCTGCTGTCGCCCGGCTACGCCGACGAGCGGCGCCGCCTGGTGGGGGAGACCGCTTCGGCGGAGCTGATTCCCGGGGCGCCCGGGGGGACCCCGCCCCGGCTGCCGGCGTTCGCTACGGTCCCGTTCGGCCAGGGCGGCGGCCCACCCGAGCGGCATCGCCGGTCCGGTGACCCGGGCCTGGATCCGGCCCTGGCGCCCCGGCTGGATTCTGGCACCGGTGAGCCGACAGTGCGGACCGGCGCCGGACATCCGGATTCGGCCGCCGCGCGCCGCGGCGACACCTGCCACGTCGACGCCGCCGACCGGTTCGGCAACATGGTCGCGGCCACCCCGAGCGGGGGCTGGCTGCAGTCCTCCCCGGTCGTGCCCGCGCTCGGTTTCTGCCTGGGGACGCGGGCGCAGATGTTCACGCTGGAGCCCGGGCTGCCGGCCACCCTGGCCCCGGGCAAGCGGCCCCGGACCACGCTGTCACCAAGCCTGGCGCTGCGGGACGGCGAGCCCTACCTGGCGTTCGGCACGCCGGGCGGGGATCAGCAGGACCAGTGGACGCTGGCGTTCTTCCTCAACCACGTGCACTTCGGCATGAACCTGCAGCAGGCCATCGACGCGGCCGAGTTCCACACCCGGCATTTCCCGTCCTCGTTCTATCCGCGCGAGTCGGCGCCGGGCACCATCGACGTCGAGGGGCGGGTAGCCGGCCGCGTGCTCGCCGAACTGCGCCGGCGTGGCCACGAGGTGGTGGTGTACCCGCCGTGGTCGCTGGGCCGGGTCAGCGCCGTGGCCCGCCGCGGCGGCCTGCTCTACGGCGCCGCCAATCCCCGCGGCATGCAGGGCTACGCCGTCGGCCGCTGAGGTCATCTCGACCGCCCGGGCTGCCGCACCGGCACTGATCAGCACTAACGGGCCTGACCAGGCCTGACCTGACCGTGCCTGACCGTGCCTGGCCGTGCCCGGCCTTTGCCCGACCTGGGATTTTTGCCGCGTTCTGTGTCATCTCTTCCGCCATGACAAGTGTCATGACGGGCTCAGGATGCACGCCACTGCCGCCCAGCGCCCCCCGCTGATGTCATGGAGTCATCCGTTCGGCTAGGCACAGGCCGAGCGGTAACGCACGGGAGGAAACACCATGACCCAGATACTGACAGGGGAAACGCGGGCGGGATCGGGCGCGCCGGTGGTCGCCTTCGAGAACGTCCGGAAGCACTACGGGCCCGTCAAGGCGGTCGACGGCCTGACCATGGAGCTGCGGCCCGGCGAGACCGTCGCCTTCCTGGGCCCGAACGGGGCGGGCAAGTCCACCTCCCTCGACATGCTGCTCAACCTGCGCAAGCCGACCGGCGGCCGGATCCGGCTGTTCGGCTCCGACCCGTACCACGCGATAAAGAACGGCCGCGTAGGCGCGATGCTGCAGTCCGGCGGGCTGATGCCCGAGGTGACGGTCCGCGAGCTCGTGACGCTGGTGACGAGTTTCCACCCCCGGCCGCTGCCGGTCGAGCAGACGCTGAAGCGGGCTGGCATCGCGGAGTTCGCCGGCCAGCGGGTGGACAAGCTGTCCGGCGGCCAGACCCAGCGGGTCCGGTTCGCGCTGGCCATTGTGGGCGACTGCGACCTGATCGTGCTGGACGAGCCGACCGCGGCGATGGACGTCGAGACCCGTCAGTCGTTCTGGGCCAACATGAAGGCCGAGGTGGCCGAGGGCAGGACGCTGCTGTTCGCCACGCACTACCTGGAAGAGGCCGACCAGGCCGCGGACCGGATCATCGTCCTCAACAGGGGGCGGCTGCTCGCCGACGGGACTCCGAGCCAGATCAAGGCCCGGGCGGGCGCCAAGCGGATCTCGTTCCGCCTGGACCGGATCGACGAGCCGTTCCTGCTCGGCCTGCCGGCCCTGGTCAACGTGGAGATCCGGCACGACCTCGTGCAGCTCCAGAGCTCCGACTCCGACCGGACGCTGTACGCGCTGCTGGACGCGGGCTACCGGCCGCGGGAGATCGAGGTGTCCAGCCTTGGCCTGGAGCAGGCGTTCATCGCCATCACCGCCGAAGACGACCACAGCAGCACCCAGGACACCACCGGCCGCACGCTGCAGCCGGCTGGCGGCTACGCGCCGAACAGCCGCTGACCAACCGACGCGGGCACCCCAGCTACGCACGGGAACTAAGGAGACAACGGAATTGACATCCGCCCCACGGCTAAAGCCGGGGGATTCCAGCGGTCACCCGCTGGTTTTCCTGCTTCGCCGACGACTGCCCGCCCCGGTTACCCGGCTGGGGTCTTACACCGCCTCCACAGGCAAGAACCGCCAGTCCGGCGGCCCGTATGTTGCGGGCTGCGTTGATGTCCCGGTCGTGGAGCACCCCGCACTTGGGGCACACCCATTCGCGGATTCTGAGTGGCAGCGCGCCGATCTGGTGCCCGCAATCGGAGCACGTCTTGCTCGAGGGGAACCAGCGGCCGGCCACGATCAGGTCACGCCCGTACCAGCCGCATTTGTATTCCAGCATGCCCCGCAGGTCCGACCAGGCCGCACCGGAGATGGCGCGGGCCAGGGAGTGGTTGCGGAGCATCCCGGCGACGTTCAGATCCTCGATCACGACCGCTTGGTTGTCACGG
>JBEKCN010000226.1:0-6229 GCA_050014855.1 Streptosporangiaceae bacterium
GATGACGCTTTTGCGGGCCCGGGTGCTCGGCGGCGGTTCCGCGTTGGCCAGCAGCAGCGCCATCAGCACGGTGGCGTTCCAGGTCCGGAACTCCTTGGCCGTGAAGTGCCCGCCGGAGTGCGTGGCGATGTAACCGCTGACGTGCTGCGAGTGCAGCACGTGCCACCGGTCCCCCTCCCGCCAGGAGAACAGGGCGTCCAGGCCGTTGCCGCTGCGGGTCAGCGCCCGCACCGTGGACCGGATCGCCGCGTCGGTAACGGTGATCTCCCGGTGCTTGCCCTCCTTGGCGGTGTAGTCGAAGCGGACGCCGTCCCGCTTGACCTGCACGTGCCGTTTCTCCAGCGTCGCCGCCCCGTAGTGATGATCAAGCTCGGCGTACCGCTCGCCGCCGATGCGGAAGAGCCCCAGGTCGATCAGCCGCACCGCGCTGGCGGTCACCCGGTCCCGGTCGAGTTCGCGGCGCCTGAGGTCCCTCAGGGTGGCGGTGCGCAGTGCGGGCAGTGCGTGGGCGAACCGCAGCATGTGCGCGAACTTCTCCGCGTCTCGCTGCTCGCGCCACAGCTGGTGGTAGCGGTACTGGGTCCGGCCCCGGGTGTCGACGCCGGTGGCCTGGATGTGGCCCAGCGGGCCGGGTGAGATCCAGACGTCCCGCCAGGCCGGCGGGAGCACCAGCGCCCTGATCCGGCGCAGCGTTGCGTCGTCGGTGACGAGCACGCCCGATGCGTCCCGGTATCGGAAGCCGTCTCCGGCGCGTTCGCGGGTAATGCCCGGAGCGTGCGGATCGCTGCGCGTCAGGCCAGCCACCGCGGCCGGCGCCGCTGCGTCCACGCTCATCAATCTCCGCACCTCCCGGGTCACTGGTCCCCGGCACGGGGACGCTGCCCTGCACGTGAGGACGAACTGGCCGCCGGTGGTATTCCCGTCCAGGGCCGCGCGGCCTCCGGCGCTGGGCCGGCCGGGCGCAGCCAGATGAAGCCGACGGCGAGGGCAGCGAGCAGCATTACCAGCGGGACGGCCGGGACCGCGGCCTGGGCCGTGGCCAGCAGCAGGCCGCTCAGGCCCGCACCCGCCACCAGCGCGCACAGCGCGGCGACCTGCCGCCTGGTGTTGTCGCCATGCCCCTGGCCGGGGCTGGCCACCGAGCCGACCAGCGACGTCAGCGTTCCGGTCAGGTAGGTGGTCGAGACCCCGGCGAGTCCCATCATGGCCACCACACCGCTCTGCAGGCCCATGGCCATCGCCGCCACCGCGAGCAGGAACAGCCGCGCACCGCCCTCCGGCTTGGCCCCAGTGACCTGCCAGCCGATGGTGAAGACGGCCAGCAGCACAACCTCGGTGGTCAGGGCACCGGCGATCCACGCGGACCAATGCGCCGCGCCCTGGCGGCCGGGCCGCCTGCCGGTACCGGCCAGCCGCGAGGCCGCGGCCACGCCGAACACGTAGGCGCCCACAGCGATCGCGGCGCGTCCGGCCAGTCTGCCGGAGTGCTCGGCGGCGGCCAGCCCGAGGAAGACGATGTTGGACGTCATCACGCTGGCGAATACGCTGCCGAGCCGCGTGAAGCAGGCTACGTCCGTGGCGGCGGAGCCGACGGTCAGCAGCACCGCGACCGCGCTCAGTGCCCGCGGCATGGGCTGGGCGCCCGCGCGCCGTCTGGGCTGGCCTTCCGGCGGCGCCGCCGCGCTGGGCGGGGCGTTCGCGGGGTCGCTGGGCGGGGCGTTTGCGGGGTCGCTGGGCGGGGCGCTCACCGGGGCGTCGCGCTGGCCTTCCGGCGGCGCCGCACCGCCGGGCTGGGCGCTCACCGGGTCCCCTGGCCGGCTCCCAGGCGGTGCCGCCGCGCCGGGCCGTGTGTCACGGGCGCCCTCCGCGGCTGGGACGGCCGCGGAAGCGCGCGTCGCCGCGCGAGCCGGTCACGCGGGTAGGCGAGCATGACTCCACGGTAAACCACGCGCTTACGGACGCCATGACGACGTTTCAGCAGCGTAACGGCTTCCTGCCGGACGGCTACAGAACATTTCAGCTCGGATACGTGCCGAAGGTGTAACGATCAACCGGGCGCCTCATCCCGGGATTGCGGATATACGTGACCTAGAGGAAGAGTCTCTTGGGGTTTTCAAGGCAGCAGGTTATGACGTTTCCGCTGAAATGTGGCCTGGTTTGAGCGCGACTTACGCGCTTATCGCTAAGGGTGTTATTGAGTTAACCGGGAGATTGAATGCTTTTCTTCAGACGTGACCCGCGTGTGATCCGAGAAAATGTAGCCATGAGGCGACGGCTTAACGTGAGTTACGGACTTTGATTTGGGAGAGTGTATGGACACTGAAAAAGAGTTAAGGGAGCAGTGCACCAGGCACTACTCCGCAATGGAAGCCATTATTGAAACCGCTAAGCAGGAAAATCGTGGTCTGACTGGTAAAGAGCGTGATGATTTCGAGTTTAGCGAGCAGCCGCCACGGCGATTTTGATGTACGCCAGGTTTAGTATTCGGACGGCTTGGCCGCTAACGATGGTCCGCGCTACCGGAATTACCACTACCTAATGGCTGGTACTCCGATCACCTTTACGGTGAATATCCGATGCCTGCTGAAAAGAATATGTCTGATCTTCCTAATCTTCAGGCCGCGGAGGAAACGTTACCGGAGCGTACGGGCGAGTTTCCGGCAGGTTGTGAGAGCCTTAGTGGTGGCCGGATTAACCCGGGGCAGCCTGGGCGTGATTATCCGGGTATCCCGCTGGCTACTATGTCCGCTGCCCAGTTGGCTACCCAGTTCGGTCCGCAAGCTGGTTAGGTGAGCTTTGGGTTGCTTGCTTGCCCGGTCCCTCGCGTGGCAGCCCATCCAAGGGCCAGGCTCGGTTAGGTGCCGCTTCCCATCGGCGGAGCCTGGCTCTCCATGTCTAGACGGCTCTGAGAGAGCCGTAGACGCGAGAAACCCGCTAAGCTCCTACTCTCGGAGCTTAGCGGGTTTCGTCGTTTCTGGGCGCGTCTGAGACGCTTACTGTTTTGTCAGTCGTTTAGTGCTGCCTCAGCGTCTACTAGCTTGTCTATCCCGCGTGCCTTAGCGCGTTCTAGGAGGCTTGGCCCGGGAAGGCTACCGAACACGTCTAGGGACTTGAGTCCGTAAACGTTGTACTCGATAACGCCATAGATAGCGCCGTCTGCGTGGCGCCCCACGAGCAGCCGTGTCTGCTGACTGAGTAGAAACGCCCTACGCGCGTCGGAGTCCATGTCTGCCCACGCTTCAGCTACAAACCGGCCTGTCTCTCGCCATTCTTCCCTGTCAGGTTCGGCGGGTAGCACCTTTAGTCGTGTTCGTTCGGCTAGTAGCTCACTGTGCTTAGACGCATATTCGGAATCGTCAAGGTCTAGCTCACGAATGCGACGTTCGATTATCCCAATTTCCGCAACGTGGCTATTTCCAGGCGTGACATTCTTCCGAAGTTCTGGCACACGCGAGAAGCCGGCAGCCCGGCCGCGGCCGCCAGCGCCCGGATCGCGGAGGTCTTGCCGGTTCCCGGCGCCCCCCACAGCAGGACGGGCACCTTCGCGGCCACCGCCACCGTGAGCGCCGCGACCGTGGGATCGGCTGCCACCGGGACCGCCGGTGCCGGCCGGCCCGGTCCCGGCCGCCTGGGCCCAGCGGGCCGCGCAACCGGATCCTCGTCCACGCTCACGGTCGGCCTGCCTCTCCGCCGGATGACCCGGGCCGCCCGTGGCCCGCGCCGGGCGCCCGGCGATCGGTTACCTCCCAGTGTGCGCGGTCACCGGCGCAGCTGGCATCCTCGCCGGCCCGGATGTTCAGGACCACTGGGCCGCTGCCCGGTTCCGGCACGGCCAGGACCGTCGCCTCGGGCCACGCCGCGCGCTGCACCGCCACCACGAGATGACCGTCCACCACCGCCAGGCCGCCGGCCCACACTGTGGCCAGCCAGCCGGCCGGCAGGCTGGCGCGCAGGCCGCTTCCGGTCAGCTCCAGGCGGCCCCAGCCGGTGCCCTCGTGCAGCCGCGCGTCCACCTGATCCGGGCTAAGGCCGAGCCAGGGCGCCGCCGCGGCGGCCAGCCGCCCGGTCAGTGCCGCCTCCAGGACCGGGCGATGGCGGGGGCGGTCGCTGGCGCGGGCGCCGCCGTCGGACCAGGCCGCCGCGACCAGCCCGGACAGCAGCATCTGGAACGCGGGGCCAAGAGCGAGCAGGAGCAGCATCTCCAGCTGTTCGGCCTGGCCCCGCTCCGGCTCGCCGGTTCCGTGTCCGGCAAACATGCGCGGGAACCGGGGCGACCCGGCCGGGCCAGGCCGCACCGGCGGGTTAGGGCGCACCGGCGGGTTAGGGCGCGCCGGCGGGTTAGGGCGCGCCGGCGGGTTAGGGCGCGCCGGCGGGTTAGGGCGCGCCGGCGGTCCAGGCTGCGCCGGCGGCCCGGGGTGCATGGGCTGGCTGTGGACCCCGCCGCGGGGGGTGAGCCCGGACGGCCGCGCGTACTTGCTCACCGGCCTGGATCGGAAGTCCTGGATGTCATCCCAGCTGATGTTCACGGCGTCGGAAGGCCCGCGGGGGCCCAGCGCCAGCACGCGGAGATCGTCGGCGTGCTGGCGCCAGGCCGCGGCGACCTCGATGCAGCACGCTTTCTCCCCGCTCAGCGCCGCGAAGACGAGCTCGCCCTCGGCATCGGGGTGGGCGGGCAGGCCGAGCCGGCCGTCCTGGAAGCGCACCGGGTGCAGGTCCGGGCCGCAGGGCACCCACGTCTCGAGTGCGGGGAAGACCTGCCACCACGGGTCATCAGTCGGGCTGCTCACGGTGACGCCCACCAGGCCAGCGGCAGCTGGACGCCCGCCTGGGCCGTCCGCGTCGTGACGACCAGGGTGCAGCAGGCGGTCTCGTGACTCAGCGGCGGCACCACATGGAGTTCGAGCACGGTCTCCCCGTCGCCGATTCCCTGCTCCCAGTGGCGCTGCACGGCCACATGCCAGTGCCCGGCGTCGTCCCGGAGCCACCAGCCGAACGCGGGGTAGGCGGCCGGCCCGCGCCAGGCCGGCAGCGCCTGCGGCAGGTCGCGGCCGAACACATGCAGAAAGGTATGGCCGCGCATGGTGTGCAGGCCGGTCAGCGCGATCCGGGCCCCGTCCAGTTCGGGCAGCAGCAGGGCCACGGCGGCGGTGCCGTCCCGGACCGTCGGGCGGTGCCGGCGCCCATAGCAGGCCAGGACGCTCAGCCATGGTTCGGGCAGCCGGGCGGCGGGCCGGGCCGGGATCCGGTGATCGTCGATGCCCAGCCGCTCGCACACGGTGGCCAGGTAGCCGGGTACGGCGCTGAAGGGCGACAGCGTGCCCGCGGCCTCCAGCGCGGCCACCATGTCTGCTGCCCCGTCGGCGGTCTGCTGGGCCACCCCGGGTAGCTCAGCCGCGACGGCCAGGATGTGCTGGGCCACGTTCTCCAGCAGCTTCTCGGCCGCCGGGGCCGCCTGGGGCTCGACTGGTGCGTCACAGGGCCCGGCGGCACGGGTGAGGTCGATCCGGGCGCTGGCGCCCGGGTCGCCGGACATCTCCAGCCAGCGGGCCCCGGCGGGCGGCACGGGCCGGATCTCCAGGTGACCCGACCAGTCCGGCCGCATCAGGCCGCCGTGGGAGTACACCTGGTAGCTCGTACCGCGGTCGTCGGTGGCGCTCACCCCCTCGAACGGCGGGAGGGGCGATGGCCGCGGAAATATACGCGCTCCGCGGCCGAAGGGGCGGTACCGGGCCACCGCCGTGACGACCGCCTGGGTCCCAGTGACCAGCAGCGACATTAGGTAAAGCTCGCCGCGGCCGGCCTCGTTGAGGAAAGGCAGCATCCGGCCGATAGGTATCAAGCGGGGCGGCCCGCATGCCGGTGCCCCGGCCGGCCCGTCCGCTGGTGACCCTGTCGGCCCGCCCGCCAATGGCCCTGTCGGCCCGGCTGGCCCTGCCAGCCCGGCTGGCCCTGTCAGCGCCTCGGGCCCGGCGGCCGGGCTCGGAGCCCCGGCGGCCGGGCCCGGCCGCCCCGGCCGGGCGCTGGAACGCCGGCCCCGAGTTGATGGCTGACAGGTGCCGGACAGCCAGCGCGGCCTGAAGCTCGTCCAGCAGCACGTCGGCCTGGCCGGCGTCCACGGCGCCGACCGCGATCAGGGCGGCGGCCGCCCACTGGAACCGCCGGACGCACCCGGTGAAGACGTCGTGCGGGTGGACCTCACCACTGATGTCGCTGGGCAGGGTCCGGGCGT
>JBEKCN010000227.1:0-6226 GCA_050014855.1 Streptosporangiaceae bacterium
GCGTCGACGCCGTTCTCCCGGCCGAGCCCGGACGCCTTGTAGCCACCGAAGGGGACGCTCGGCGCGACCACCCGGTAGGCGTTGATCCAGACCGTGCCGGCCTTGATCCGGGCCGCGACCCGGTGCGGGCGCCGCACGTCCGCGGTCCAAACCGAGCCGGCCAGGCCGTACGGCGTGTCGTTGGCCAGCTTGACCGCCTCGTCCTCGCCGGTGAAGGCGTAGGCCGACAGCACGGGGCCGAAGATCTCCTCCCGCACGACGGTGGACGCGGGCCCGACCCCGGTGAGCACCGTGGGCTTGACGAAGTAGCCGCCCAGGCTGTCGTCCGCCGCGCCGCCGTAGGCGACCTGGGCGCCCTCGTCCACCGCGGTCCGCAGGTAGCCGAGCACCTTCTGGTACTGGGGCGCGTTGGCGACCGGGCCCATCTCGGTCGCCGGGTCGTTCGGGTCGCCGAGCTTGATCCGCGACGCCCGCTCGGCGACCAGCCGGATGAGTTCGTCGTGTACGTCGACGTGCACGATCAGCCGCGAGCCGGCCATGCAGGTCTGCCCGGTGGCCGCGAACACGCCGGCCACGATCCCGTTGGCCGCGGCGGCCAGGTCTGCGTCGGGGAAGACGATCTGCGGTGACTTGCCGCCCAGCTCCAGGGTGACTGGATTCAGGTTCTCCGCCGCGGCGTGCGCGACCGAGCGGCCGGTGGCCGTCGACCCGGTGAAGGCCACCTTGTCCACCTCGGGGTGCCCGGCCAGCGCCGCGCCGACCTCCCGGGACTGCCCGGTGACGACGTTCACCGCCCCGGGCGGGAAACCGGCCTCGGTGATCAGCTCGGCGAAGCCCAGCGTGGAGGCGGGCGCTTGCTCGGACGGCTTGATCACGACGGTGCACCCCGCAGCCAGGGCCGGCGCCACCTTCCAGGTCATCAGCAGCAGCGGCGAGTTCCACGGCGTGATCGCGGCCACGACGCCCACCGGCTCGCGCCGGGTGTAGACGAGGTAGTTCGGGTTGGGGGTGGGGATCTGGCGGCCTTCGAGCTTGTCGGCCAGCCCGGCGTAGTAGTGGTACCAGCCGGCGAGCCCATTGAGCTGGCCGATCATCTCCCGGTGCAGCTTGCCCGAGTCCTGCACCTCCAGCCGGGCGAGCCGCTCGGCGTTCACCGAGACCAGGTCACCGAGCAGGCGGATCAGCCGGGACCGGTCGAACCCGGTCAGCTGGCCCCACTCCCCCTCCAGGGCGCCGCGGGCGGCCTGCACGGCAGCATCCACGTCCTCCGGGCCCGCGTCCGGGATCACCGCCCAGGGCCGGCCGGTGAACGGGTTCTCGGATTGGAAGGTCCGGCCGGAACTCGCGTCGGCGGCCTTGCCGCCGATCAGCATCCGAAACTGTTCCAGTTGCTCGCTCACGGCTCACCCTCCAGGCCCGTTCTGTTTCGACACAGCTATTCAGCGCGCGCTGACGTGCGGCGTCAACCCGCCTCCGGCCGCAGCGGGCCGGGCGCGTGGACGCCGGGCGGATCAGCGACGTAGGGCCGGCCGCGTGGATGCCGGGCGGGCCGGCGGCGTGGACGGGACACAGTCAACGGGCGAACGGGAGACGGCATGCGGATCGCAGTGATCGGGATGGGGCACCGCGTGGTAGCCCTGCGCGTCGTGCGCTAGATCCACGCGGCAACGCAAAACGGCGGGAACCACGGGGGGACGTGATTCCCGCCGTCCTACGTACGGCTGGCTTTTAGTTACTTGTGCCGGCCCAGGTAAGCGAGCTCGGGGACGAAGGCGGCCGCGTTGACGGTGCCGACGCCGGAGGCTAGGTCGTAACCGGGCAGCGCGCTGAAGCCCTGAACCGTGTAGTTGTGGCCGTTCTGGGCGAACGACACGGTGTTGTTGCCCTTGGTGATGTCGACGATGCCCGGCGCGTGAGCCGCGGACAGCTTGTAAAGGTCCGGGTTGATCAGCCCAAGCTTGTGCCCGGCCGCCTGGTCAGCGAGGGCCACGATGCCCGAGAACAGCGGCGTCGCCTCGCTGGTGCCGCAGGTCGGGTACCAGCCGGGCGTCTGCCCGCCGAAGCTCTGGTAGGTGTCCACCGCCCCGTTGCAGGCCGCGCTCATCGAGATGTCCGGGACACCGCGGCTGTCGCCCACGACGTTGGCCACGCCGTTCTGGTACCACGGGCGGCTGAAGAAGATGGACTCGCCGCCGCCACCGGCCAGCGGGTTCGGGCCGTTGTTGCTGAAGATGAACTGCTGGGTCGCCGTGTTGTACGTGTCGTTCCACACGTTGTCCGGCGCGGTGTGCTGGCCGGCCGCGTTGAGGTGCAGCTGGCTGCCGCCGACCCCGGTCACCAGCGGGTCGCTGTCCGGCCAGGAGGTCACCGGGTGCAGGTAGTACGTCGTCTGGTCCAGGCCGACGTCCGCGGCGCCGCTGTCACCAGACGCGGCGAGGACGGTGACGTGGTGGGCGTAGGCGTTCTCGTACGCGCCGCGCAGCGAGTCGAGGGTGGCCTTGTTCGGGAAGGTCTCCTCGGTCGCGCTGAAGCTCTGGCTGATCACGTCGCCGAGATTGTGGTCGATCACGTAGTTCTCGGCCGTGACGATCTGCGGGAATCCGGTCACGCCCTCGGTCTCCGACACCGGCGTCTCAACGAGCAAAATGTTCGCGCCCGGGGCGACCGTGTGCGCGTACTCAACGTCGAGGGTGGTCTCCCCGGCCCAGCCAACCATGTCCGAGTTGGTCGGGTCGTAGGGCGGGATCTGCCCGGCCGGCTGGATGACGTTGAACGATGGGGGCGCCGGGTAGTGGAATGTCTGGTCGAAGTGGGCCAGGTCCTGGCGGATGGTCGGGGATCCGAACGAGTCGACGATGACGATCGTCGCCTTCCGTCCGTTCACACCGCGCAGGTACAGCGCCGGCAGGTTATAGGCCTGCTGGATCTGGTTCGGCTCGTAGCAGGCGATCCCGAAGTTCGCCTCGCAGTACGCGGTCGTCGGCGGGGCACTGCTCCCGTGCGTGGCGTGATGCACGCCGGGCCGGATGACCACGTCGGCCTGGGCGCCCGGCGCCTTCGCGCCTGTCACCGCGACTGCGGAGCCCGCCGACATCGCGGCGGCGGCGGTGAGCGCGCAGGCCCCTGCGGCTACCATCGCTGTTCGCGCCAGGCGCATGGGCAACTCCCCCTAAAACCGGAAATTTGCACGGATCCTTTAGAGGAAGCACCATAACACTCAGGATCGAACTGCCGTCGCCGCCCCGCCTGACACGTTCTTCGTGACCGGATCTGTTACCTGGGGAACTCCGCTAGCGCAGGAGAAGCGCGGCGGTGGCCAGCCCGGCAGCACGGGTCCGCTGCGGCTCAGTGCGGGGGCGCAAGGCGGCACGGGGGCCGGGCGGCACGGCCATAATTACCGTTCGCATACGACAGATCACGACGGTATGTGATCGGTGGGCGAATCCTGCTGCTGGCGGGCGGGGTGATCTGGCGGGCCGGGCCGGGCCGTGGCGTCAGGCTGGCCGCTGGCGCATGGCTGTGTCCAGGGATTCTCGGCGTAGCGGAGCGCTCGGGCTGCTGCGGGGATGCTCCGCCCATCCGGCCCTGGGACGGGTGCCAGCTCGTGCACGCCGAACGCGGCCTTGGTGAACTCGATCAGCGGGGAGGGCAGAACCGCGGGACCGTCCCGACCCAATGAGACCTATACCAATTACTCGGGATGAATGACGCCGCACCCAAGGCTATTAGTGGCAGCCAACGCGACAAGGGCCGCGACAAGGGCATTGTCGGCTGTCGGTTGCGGCGCGGCGCGGCGGGTGATTTGGAGGAATGGCGGGACACCCGGAGGGTGCACCCGATATCCCGGTCAGTTAGGCCTTCGCGTGGCCCGCTCGGCCCGTGGCCGCATTCCGTAAGAAGACGGCCGGGCCGAGCAGTCCCGCGGAGCCTATCGGTGCCGTTACGGCCGACGGCAGGCCCGGGAGGTGCGGGCCCGGCGAGCCGTCAGTCGCCGGGCCCCCTCCACGGATGACTAATAGTAATGCCGGCGACCACCGATTTCGTGGCCGATCGCGCCGAGCAGGAGCAGGATGAGCCCGATCACGAGGACGACAATACCGATCGTCCACAGGATCGCGATTTTGAGCAGGAAACCTACAACCAGCAGAATAATACCTAGGATGATCATTTGAACTCCTGTGTCGCCTAGGGCAACTTCGCAATCTGAGTCGATTGCTGCCAGGAGGCGTCTTCCCGCTTAAAACGAAGGAAAACGCGGGGGCGAGCATCAACATCGAAGACGGCCGCAGGAGTCTGGGCGGCGTGCTGACGGCTTCTTGCAGTATGCCGCAGCTCGGCGGGTATGCAAATCGTCAGGCCGGAGGGACCGCGCTGTCCACGACCTCGGCGCAGACGGCGGCGATCTTCCGGCGCTCCGCCCGGGCCTGCGCCCGGAGCTGCTCGAACGCGGTCCGGGCCGGGATGCCGTGCCGTCCCATCAGCACTCCCTTGGCCTGCTCGATGATGCGGCGGGAGTCCAGTGCGCCCTGCAGCTGGACGGCGAGCTCGGACTTCTCCTCGTTCTGCATCATGCTGGCGATCAGCGGCGCCGCAGCGCATCCTCGACCCGCATGTCCCCGAAGCGGAACTTGCCGAGTTCGTCCAGAGCCGCGCGCACGTCGTGCAGGGAGACGTTGTTCATCTGATCGCTTCCTCCTGAACGAACCTGGCCAGGAGGCCAGCGCCGGGCCGGCGGCAGGACGGCGGCCGGGCAGAAAGACTCTAACCATGGGAGGTGCGCGCGGCGTGAGGTTAGCTGGCTCGGGGTTCTGCGCGGAGACCGGGCAGGATGGCGCGCGCCTCGCCCCAGGGGAACGGGACGGGCTCCGGGCCCGGGGCCGGAGCACTGCCGGGCGGCGCGCTGCTGGGCTGCGGCAGGCGGCCGAGGTCGAGGATCACCCGGACGCCCCAGTCGCGCAGGGTGGCGACACTGCGCAGGAAGACGGGGTGGGTGGCCAGCGCCGTGTTCGGCCAGGGCACCGCGGCGATTGGCAGGTGCCGGCCTACGGCCTCGTTGAGCAGGCCCAGCGCCAGGGTGTCGCTGATGCCCTGGACCCACTTGTTGATCGTGTTGAAGGTCGCGGGGACCACGATCACGGCGTCCGGCGCCGGCAGGATGTCCGGCTCATCAGGGCGCTTGTACCGGTTGCGGACCGGATGCCCGGTCAGCCCGGCCAGGTTCCCCTCGTCCAGGAACTTCATGCCGTCCGGCGTGGCGACCACGCACACCTCCCACCCCTGGTCCTGGGCATGGCGGACGAACCCGGGCAGCTGGCTGGCGGGAGGAGCGCCGCACGCGATGATGTACAGCACGGGGCGCGTATCCGCTGGCACAGTCGGTCCCTCCGCTCGGCAGGCCCCAGCCCGCACGGGCTGCCCGCGCCGGCGCGGCTGTGGCGCCGGCTGAGGAACAGCACACTATGCCCTGCTCACGTACGGAGGCCGGCCCTTGACCCGGTTGGCGGCCCGGTGTTGACCACATTGTTAGGCGGCACGATCGTCAGGCAGGCGCGAGGCCCGATCCGGTAGGACAGGCGCTGCACGGCCCCGTAGTCCAGGGTGTTTCCTTGCATGGTCAGGCAGGGGGCGGCTGCGCTCAAGGAGGCGCCTTTGTCCAGGTAGTCGAGCAGGCGCACGGGGTTCCTCGGGTCGGCCGGGACGTGGTGGTCTTCCAGGCCCCCGGCTGTATCGGAAAAGCCAGGGGCCCGGAAGACGATCAGGGCACCGCGGCCAACGCGGCACGGCGGGCGGGTCAGTGCTGGACGGTCAGGTTCGGCTCCATGACCAGGCCGAAGCTGCGCAGCACGCCCAGCAGCTCGGGGTCTCCAGGCAGAGGCAGGCGGCGATCTCCCCGGTGGTGTACATCTGGGCGATGCCGGGCGCCCCGTAGACGACGACGGGCTTGCCGGCGCTGGCTGGTTCGGTGCTCATGAATCGGCCTTTCGGTCACGTCGAGCGGCACGAACCCGCCGGTCAGGTCAGATACACCCATGCGGCATCTCCCCCTTGAGATGGCTTGTGCGGCGGCGGCTGGCCGTGGCGTAGATCACAGCGTAACGAAGTCTTGACAGTCGTCAAGAGTTTCTTGGACAACTGTCAAGCCAGGTCGGCGTAATTTCTCGCGGCCGGGATAGAGTTGGGCTGTGACGGAACTGGCCGAGTCCCGGCGGGAGCGCATATCGCGCCG
>JBEKCN010000228.1:0-6212 GCA_050014855.1 Streptosporangiaceae bacterium
CTCGGTGGCAGCCTCGATAGGGTGGGTGCTATGGACAGCTATACGCTCGGTGACTTTTCCGTCTCTCGTATCGGCTTCGGCGCAATGCAGCTGCCCGGCCCGGGTGTCTGGGGTCCGCCGCGGGACCGCGGCGAGGCGCTGAAGGTGCTGCGCCGGGCCGTGGAGCTGGGCGTCAACCACATTGACACCGCGCAGTACTACGGGCCTGACGTCTCCAACGAGCTCATCCGCGCGGCGCTGCACCCCTATCCGGGCAACCTCGCCCTGGTCAGCAAGGTCGGCGCCCGCCGCGACGAGACCGGGGGATGGCTGCCCTACAGCGAGCCTGATCAGCTGCGCGCCGGCATCGAGGACAACCTGCGCAGCCTCGGCGTGGAGCAGCTGGCCGCGGTGAACCTGAGGATGATGGGCGAGGAGCCGGACCAGCGGTTCGACGACCAGCTCGCCGCCATGATCCAGGCCCGCGAGGACGGCCTGATCGGGGGCGTCGGGCTGAGCAACGTCACCCTGGAGCGGCTGCGGCGCGCGCTGGAGCGCACCCCGATCGCGTGCGTGCAGAATCCGCTGAACCTGGCCGACCGCTCTTCGATCCCCGTTCTGCAGGAGTGCGCCGCGCGGGGAATAGCGTTCGTGCCGTTCTTCCCGCTGGGCTCGGCCTTCGCAGAGGACAACCCGGTGCTGGGCAATCCGGACGTCCGGGCGATCGCCGGACGGCTCGGTGCCACCCCGGCACAGGTCGCGCTGGCCTGGACCCTGAGCCTGGCGCCCAACGTCCTGCTGATACCCGGCACCTCCTCGGTGCCGCACCTGGAGGAGAACCTCGCCGCCGCCGACGTGACGCTCGACGAGCAGGCGCAGCGGGAGCTCGCCGCAGCCCAGGGATAGCTCGCTCGCGAAACGATAGCGTAGCGGACATCGAGGTCCACTCGGCCGACGAGCACGTGACGGTGGGGGTACCGCTGGCTGGGGCGGTGACCGGCGAGTGGCTTCGGTGCTATCAGAAGCTTGCGCTAGCCAAGGAAGTGCCCGTCCAACCCCAGATGCATGATGACCGGGCCTGGATTGTCGTCAGTGTGCCAGCCAGCAGTAGCCAGCGGGAAGTGGCCGCGACGCTGGACGCTGCCCGGGCTCTGATCGCCAATACTGATGCTGAGCAGCCGCCCGCCATGGCGACGGCGGAGGCCAGTGTCCGTGATTGGTGGGCTGGCAAGCGAGAAAGTGCTTCCCGCGGGCCCGGATCTGTGACCGGGGTCGCGCAGGCCCGGGCCGAGAGACGCTGGCCGATGGCTTTACACTGGTCCTGGTGATGGCGGTGCCGTTGCTGCTTCCGGTCAGGTTTGCCTTCCTCTATTGGGTGCTTGACGGAGGGGGTCCTGAATCGCGCTTCCTGGCCCCACGAGAGTTCCCTGAGCTCGCCTTCCCCGCGCAGCTCAACCCAGGGGTGGCTCGGCCCGGCTGGCGCCCTGAATTCTTCGACTACCTCTACCTCGGCTTCACCGACGCCACCGCGTTCAGCCCAACCGATGTAATGCCGCTTGCCCGCTGGGCCAAACTGGCCATGACGGTGCAGGCGGTCGGCTCCCTCATGATTCTGGGCCTGGTAATTGCGCGGGCGGTCAACATCTTGCAGTAGCCGCGCGTCTCCGCTGGAGCTGGCTCTCCGCGATCAGCTGCCCGGCGACCGTCGCAAGCCTTGCCGCACCGGGCAACGCGGCATCGCCGGGTAACGTGTTCACCCCCGGTGGGTGATGCCCAGCCCTACGCCGAGCGGTTCAGTCGGGACTGTGGACCGTGCCGCGTGCTCGGGCAGGCACCTTCGAGGAAGGGACCACGCCATGGCGGATGCGTCAACCGATGGGAACACGCGCAGGCTGGGTCCCGGGGCGGATCCGGCCGGAAGTGGGAAGGTGAGCACTAGCGCTTTCCCGGGCCCGCTCCGCCACTTCCTGGCTCAGCTCGACGAGTTGCGTGCCGGCGACATCCTCGATATGGACCAGGTCGGGCGGCTCCTAGTGGAGCTGGCCGCCGACGAGGAGTATCTCGGTCCGCTGATCGCGGAGATGCCCCCTGAGTCGGCCGGGGGAAAGTGGCTGGTCAAGCCCGAACGGGGTCCTCGCCTGGTGCTGTTCCACCGCCCGGAGGGGGTGATGGCCTACACCCACTCCCACCATTGCTGGGTGGGGGTCGCTCCGGTCCGCGGAGTGGAGACCCATCAGCGGTGGGACGCGGTTGCCCATGAGGGCGGCCGGGCCGAACTGCGTCTCGCCGATGGCCGCGCCATGCACCGCGGTGACGTCGCGACACTGACCCCGCCCGGCGACATCCACAACCATGGCCATGTCCGCGGCACCGGTCCCAGCCCCTACTCACTTATCCTCCTGGGTGACGACATGTACCTCTTCGAACGGAAAGAGTATGACCCCGGGCAGGGGACGTGGCGGAAGCTTGCCTCCGGTGATCCAGGCCGGTCGCACCGCTGATCTCTCGGCAGCGCCCGGGGACCAGGAATCGGTTCAGCGCGATACGTCTCGGAGCTAAGGAGACACCATGACCACACCGGCTGTTGAGATCCCCGGCTACGTAGCGGGCACCTGGGACCTCGATCCCGTCCACTCGCACATCGGTTTCGTGGCCCGCCACATGATGGTGAGCAAGGTCCGGGGGCGGTTCGACACGTTCGAGGCCCAGATCGTCACCGCCGAGGACCCGCTCCAGTCCGCCGCCGCTGCCACCGTGGACATGAACTCCGTCAATACCGGCAACGAGACCCGGGACAACGACCTGCGCTCGGGCAACTTCTTCGCGGCCGGCACGTACCCGGCCATGACCTACCGGTCCGCCGGCATCCGCCGCGACGGCGAGGACTTCGTCATCGACGGCGACCTGACCATCCGTGGCGTGACCCGCCCGGTCTCGCTGAAGTTCGAGGTCAACGGGTTCGTCCCGGATCCCGGCGGCGGTACCCGGGCCGGGTTCTCAGCGACCGGCGAGATCAACCGCATCGACTTCGGTGTCTGCACCAATCCGCCGATCGCGGGCCTGGCCAGCGAGAAGGTCCACCTCGAGATCGAGGCGGAGGCGGTCTTGCGCAAGGAGCAATAGCGAGGAGCGTCGGAGCCGGGGGTGTGCTGTGAGGCCCGCAGCCAACACCATGTTCACGGACAAGAGCTACCACGGCGCGAGCTGGTCTTGCTGCTGGCGGTCTCGGCTTATCTCAACTCTCTAGCGAGGACATCACGGCCACGATCGGGACGTGCGTGCTGATTCAGACGATGCCGAAGTAGAGCCGCTGGCCATCCGCATCGCGCGGACCCTGTGTCTCGTCGTGGAGCCGGTGACGGGAATCGAACCCGCTCTATCTGAGCTTGGATAGCCGCTGTCGCTGGTTGGTGCTAGCTGCGGATGCCGTCACCTGCGCCAACTAGCTTGATCTTCCGTGGGTGACCGTGGTTGACCCTCGCTGCTCATGCTGAAG
This sequence comes from Streptosporangiaceae bacterium, assembly GCA_050014855.1. Classification (GTDB taxonomy): domain Bacteria; phylum Actinomycetota; class Actinomycetes; order Streptosporangiales; family Streptosporangiaceae; genus Bog-532. The sequence continues at coordinate 3,476 of JBEKCN010000228.1, forward strand.
GGCGCGAACAGCCTCTTCATCCCGTACTAGCGCGCTGCTGGGCGTTTGGCCGTGGTCCCGGCTAGCTCAAGATGCAACCGGTCGTGGCTGCTGGCGGCGGGAAGGGGACGTTGCTGGACTTCGGTGCTGTTCGGGGTGCCGCATTAGCAGCTCGGGGCACAGCCGCCCGATTGGTTCAAACTGGATCAGCGTGTTCGATGCGTCCGCGGGGGGGATACTGCGCGGTAGTGAACTGCAACCACAAACTGCAACCCGGTGCCTGTCCCGACTGGACGCAGCTTCTCTTCAGGCTCCCTGGGGTGCCAAATATGCCCAACTCCTCAGGACTTGCCGGACTCGTAGCCCTCGGTGAACAGGTCACCTTGCGCAGCCCCGCGGGCGGACTTGTCACCACCGCGGCCGCGCAGGACGAAGGCGATGACGACGGCGAGCGCGGCGCCGGCGATCGGGCCCGCGATGTAGACCCAGTAGCCGGTGAAGGTCCTGCTGGCCAGGTCGGGCCCGAAGGTGCGGGCCGGGTTCATCGAGGCGCCTGAGATGGGGCTGCCCCACAGGCCAGCCAGGGCGATGTAGCCCCCGATCCCCAACGCACCGATGACGCCTACGTTCTGGGCGCCCGAGGCGGTGCCCAGGATCACGCTGACCAGGCCCATGGTCAAGATCAGCTCCATCCAGAACGCAGCCATGTCGGAATAGCCGTGGGCAGGGTAGTTGGACCCGTACATGGCAGAGACGTTGATGATGGCGTGCAGGACCAGGGCGGCCAGAGTCGCACCAATCAGCTGGGTGATGATGTAGCCGGGCACCCGCCACCACGGGAAGTCGCGGCGCAGCGCGAAGGCGATGCTGACCGCCGGGTTCAGGTGCGCACCGGAGACCTTGCCCATGTACAAGATGATCCCCATGACCGTCAGCGCCGGGGCGGTGACGGCGGCGGTGTGGCTGATCACGCCGGGGAAGGCGTGGCTCATCATGCCCCCGCCCGCGGCCGCCAGCACCAGGAAGAAGGTGCCAAGCAGCTCGGAGAACAGGCGCCGCCACTCCTGCCGCGGGTTGTTGAAGTCGTTGACGCGGTCGATGACGTTCTGCTCGTAACGGGCGAGCGGGCCAAGCGGGCCCGGCGTAGGTGCTTGCTGTTCCGCCGTCACGGCTGCCTCACATCGGGGTCTGGTAGACCGGCCTTGCCGTCTCCCTGCCCGTACAGACGGCCGAGCACGTTATCCAGCGACCGGTTCTCGAACATCACCACGACCACGTGATCCAGCGCGTTATCCCTGCTCTGACCAGCCATCCCGGACCCTTGACCTTTCGACGTGAGCGCCTTTGCCGGCCGTGAACCGCCGCGTTCGCGCCCGGTGTTCCGGCTCATCGGGCAAATGTAGGCAAGCCGCGCCGCAGATGAACCATCCCGCAAGGGTGATCCTCGTTGACTGACCGGACATGCTCACATCCCGCCGCCTGCCCATATGTGCCGTGCTGGTCTCCCCCCGTTCTCGTCGTAGGCGCCGAACCCAGGTGAGTGGTCGCCGGGTCAATGTCGGCGCAGCCGATCGCTTGCGACGAACCGGAGGGTCGCCATATAAGTACGGTGCCGTGCGCCGGGCGCGCTAGCTGCACAGGTAGCCCGTCCATGACATCGGTCGTAGAGCGCGGAATATGAGGCGCCTCTCGCACTCAGAAGATCTTCGAAATTTACTCTGCGTGTCCGACGGTCGCCCCGCCGACGATCGAGAATTCTGCTTTCGTGGACCGAGTCACTCGGTCCACGGGCCGCGATTCGCGATCATGGTGACGCGCGAAACGAAGCCTATGACCTGCAGATATACCGAGCCGCCTATCGGAATCGAACCGATGACCTACGCATTACGAGAGGCACGCGAGTACGCCGCAAAGCCGCTACCTGCACCGATGACACCAGTCATTGCATGGATGACACTCGCTGCGCTGGGACTATCCGCCAATCCGGTCCACGAGCCGGTCCACGTCTGGCTGGCCAACGCCTGGCGCACGAGATTCAGCACTTCAAGCCCCGACATCGAGGACCCATCACCCGAGGGATAGGGTCCGGCTAAGCAACCGCGACCGGCGCGGCGCCACCTGCTCGCAAAATCCGCTCAGGTCGTCCCTGATCCTCGACCGTCTGCTTTCATGTCACTGTCGTGACGCCCGCGGACGGATGAAACTCTCGGCGGTCACACCGACAAGCCCCCATGATCGCCAACGGGCTTGTCAGAGGGGCATTCCCCGTGTTGGGCCAGCTACAGACACCTGCGACGATTCAACCCGGCGACCAACTTGGCAAGGAGTTTCCCTCACAGGCCGGGCATAACTCAGTTACCGCGCGAGGTCCTACCGTCCGGCGCTGTCGACAATCGCCTCTGCTTGCGGTTGGTCGTTGCTGTTGCTGTCAGCAAGGCCACGTGTCAGCCAGCGGTCTGTTTAATGTGATCAGGGTAGGTCGTGAGGCATTCCTACCGTCGTGTGCATATTGTCAAGCGTGGATGCGTTCGCCTGGGGCGTGGTGGGCTCGGTGGCCGGTGTCGTAGCCGCCGTCGCGGCGATCGTGTTCGGGGTCATTCCGCTGATGCAGGCACGCCGTAAGACCCGGCTCTCGCCCGTCGAAGAATCGTTGCGGGTGGGGGTTTCCGGCCAGGGTGTGCAGGCCGGTTCGGGCAATAAGCAGGTGAACCAGTACATCCAGACGTATATCGAGAACCAGCATCTGCTAGCTGTGCCT
>JBEKCN010000229.1:0-6201 GCA_050014855.1 Streptosporangiaceae bacterium
GGCCTTGATCTCGTCTTCGCATTCGGGCGTTCCGCAGTGCAGGGCGCGGGCCCATCCGGTGGCGACCGCCGCGACGAACTCCTCCCAGGAGTCGGTCGTGGCCGTGTGGGAGTCCCGGAACCTGGTGGCCCGCTCCAGCAGAAAGGCCTGGAAGGCCTCCAGTTCGTCGGCCAGCCGAGCGGGCGCCGAGTCCAGCGGGATGGATTCCTTGCCGTCACCGAGCCGCTTGGCCATTACTGTGGTGCCGGCGGCCAGGTCCCGTGGCCCGAGCTCCAGCCGGATCGGCACGCCGCGCAGCTCCCAGTCGTTGAACTTGTAGCCCGGCGAGAGCTGGGCCCGGTCGTCCACGTGGGTGCGGATCCCGGCCCCGGTGAGCCGCCGCGCGAGCGCGGCCGCGGCCGCGGTGACCTCCGCGGCCTGCTCACCGCGCCCGATCGGGACGATGACCACCTGGTAGGGAGCCAGCCGCGGTGGCAGCACCAGGCCCTTGTCGTCCCCGTGGGTCATGATCACCCCGCCGATCATGCGGGTGCTCATGCCGAAGGACACGGTGTGGCACAGGGCCAGGTTGCCGTCCTCGCCGGCATAGGTGATGTCGAAGGCCTGGGCGAAGTTCGTGCCGAGGTAATGCGAGGTACCAGACTGCAGAGCGCGGCCGTCGCGCATCATGCTTTCGATCGTGAAGGTCCGGACCGCTCCGGCGAAGCGCTCACCGGGGGTCTTCTCGCCCTCGACGACCGGCATGGCGGCCAGCTCGCGGGCGGTGGCCGCATACAGGCCGAGCGCGAGCATGGTCTCCCGCATCGCGTCCGGCTCGTCCGCGTGCGCGGTGTGGCCCTCCTGCCAGAGGAACTCGGTGGTCCGCAGGAACATCCGCGGGCGCATCTCCCAGCGGACGACGTTCGCCCACTGGTTCAGCAGCATCGGCAGATCCCGGTGCGAGCTGATCCACTTGGACATCATCTCGCCGATGATCGTCTCGGAGGTGGGCCGGACGACCAGCGGCTCTTCCAGCTCCTTACCTCCGGCGTACGTCACCACCGCGAGCTCCGGAGCGAACCCCTCGACGTGCTCCGCCTCGCGCTTCAGGTAGCTTTCCGGGATCAGCAGCGGAAAGTACGCGTTCTGATGACCGGTCTCCTTGATCCGCCCGTCCAGATCGGTCTGCAGCAGCTCCCAGAGCCGGTAGCCGTAGGGGCGGATTACCATCGTGCCCTTGACCGGCCCACGGTCCACTAGCTCCGCTTTGAAGACCAATTCGTTGTACCAGGCGGAGAAGTCTTCGCTCTGCGGGGTCACTCCGCGTTCGTCTCGTGCCACATCCACGAGGTTAGACCAGTAACGTGTGCTGCCAGGACCGAAGCGGAGCGCATGTCACGGATGAGGTAGCGGAGACGCCTGTTTTGCCGCAATGATGAAATTTGACCGCAGTTCGGCCCTGCCCAATCAGACTCGGGGGTGACCCGGAATATGAGTAGCGGATGGCCGCCGGAGGAAGGTGGCGACCGGTGGGAGCCGGTCCGGCACTCTTCCGTCGTCGGCGGGGCGCATGATTCCCGTGTGCCCGAGCGCGGCTACTCAGGCTACGCCCGCTATACGCCCGCTGAGGGCGGCAGTGGCCGATTCGGGCGATATGACCTACCTGCCCGGTACGACGGGTCAGGCTGGTACGCCCCGCAGGATGACTCAGCGGACGCGTCGCACCCCTCCGGCCCGCTGCCTGGCCCGCCCGGCTACCGCGGCCCGGCCAGCCTCGATCTTTACGGTGCGCCCGTCTTCACCGAAGCGGACAACGGCGACGTCGGCTCCGATGACGCCGGCCGCGATGACGCCGGCTCCGATGATGCCGGCGACCTGGACCCGGGCGCGCGGCATCCCGTCGCGGGGTACCAGGACTTCTCAGACGGCGCCGCCGGATACCATCCGGCCCCGTACGCTGGCGACGGCTACGGGCCGGGTGGAGCCTATGAAGCTTCCGGTCCCTATGAGGCCCGTGGGGCCACTGAACCGGACAGCGGCTACCCCGGCCGGCCGGGGCGCTACCAGCCCGGCGGCTACGAAGGTCACGCGGCCGGCGGTTACGACACCCGCGGCTCCCAGGGCGATGCCGGCTACCAGCCGGCCGGGCAGCGTGAGATCGGCTATGGGGGCTACCCGGCCCCCTCCCATCCGGAGCCGGGCTACCCGGACGCCGGCCCGGATCAGCGCGGCTACCAGCCCTCGCCGCCCAGCCAGCCGGACCAGGGCCAGGGCCAGGGCCAGCCAGGCTATGGCCAGCAGGACTCAGGCTATGGCCAGCAGGACTATAGCCAGCAGGATTACGGCTACCAGGACTACGGCGACCCCCGGTACGACGACCCCAGTTACGGCGATCTGGCTTACGACGACACGCCGTACCCCGGCATCGCCTACGGCCGCACCGCGCAGGCTGAGCCGGCCTACCCCGACGCCGCTTACCCGGACACTGCCTACCCGGACACTGCCTACCCGGACGGTGCCTACCCGGAGGCCGGCCGTCCTGGGCCTGACCATCCTGGCCAGGGTTACGCGGGCGATGGTTACGGCGACGCGGGCGATGGTTACGGCGACGCGGGCGATGGTTACGCCGACGGCGCGCCCGCGGCCCCCGGCTATGCCCACGGCGCGGGGCCCGGCGGGGACTACGCACCCCCGGCGTACCCGGGCGCGGATGGCGGCTACGCCGATGACGACTACGGCACACACCCCGGCAGTGGCCCACCCGCGGGGGGGCCGGTCGGCCCGGGTTATGGCCAGACCCGCCACGGCGGCGGCTACCCGGCCGGCCCAGGATCAGACCCGGCTGCGGACCCGGGCGAACCAGCCTACGGCGATGATGGGCACGGAGTCGGCCTCCCCGAAACGGGCCCGGGCGGATACGGGATGCCCGGCTTCGTGGCCGCCGAGTACGCCACCGGGCAGTACCCCGCGGAAGTCGGGACGCTCGGCTCGCTGTCCGCCGGGATGCCCGACCCGGTCGCCGCCGGCATGCTGGACGCCTCGGGCATGCTGGATGCCACCGGCATCGCGGACAGCGTGGAGCTGTACAACTACCATCCGGGCGCCGCCGAGGCCAACCAGGGATTCCTGGACGCGCCCAATCCGATGGGCACGGTCGGGACGCTGGAGGTATCCGGCCTGGACCCGGCCGGCTTCCTGGATGACCCGGGCCCTTACGACCCCGAGCTGGATGACCAGGGACGGCCCGGTCTGGACCCGCGCCACCCGGGTTCCGTCGATTACGGACCCGTCCTGGGCGGTGCCGAGGCCGGCCACGCAACCGGTGTGCTGGAGGGCGGCGCCGGCTTCTTCGACGACCCCGGCCTGGCCGAGACGGCCGTGGCCGACCTGCCGCCGGAGTCCCTGCCCCGCCGGGGCGGGCGGACGGGCGGCACCGGCGCCCTGCTGCGGCCCCGGCCCGGCAGCCGGCCGGTGGGCCGCCGTCGCGGGCGAAGCGGGGACCATAAACTCTGGATCGCCCTGGCTGGCGTCGTAGTCGTCATGGCCGGGGCGCTGGCCGCCATCTTCCTGCTGGCCTTCCCATCCGGCCCCGGCGGGCCGGCGCACACGCTGGTCACCCCCGACCAGCTCAACGCCTTCGTGCGCCGGCCGGCGCTGGAGCAGCAGATGAACGTCGGGCAGCTCCGCCAGGACGTGATCAACATGAGCTCCGGTCAGGCCCGGCACGTGGTCGAGGCTGTATACGAGGCCGGGAACTCCACGACCGGCAGCACCCCGCAGATCGTCCTGTTCATCGGCGGCAACCTGCTCAATGCCTCGCCAAGGGTTTCGGTGACCAGCTTCACCCAGCGCTTCAAGGGGGCCAGCGTCACCAGCGCGGGCAGCCTCGGCGGTGAGGCTGCATGCGTCAACGCGACCGCCACGGAGCCGGGCAGCGTGGCCATGTGCGCCTGGTTCGACAACGACAGCTTCGGCGAGGTTGTCTCCCCGACCATGAACGCCAAAGCGCTGGCTAACACGATGCGCGAGATCCGGCCGCACGTGGAGCTGATCGCCAAGCAGAAGCAGTAACGATCGGGACGGCCCGCGGCCGGCCCGTCAGCGGCCGCCCGGTGAGATCAGCCGCCGATGAGGGCCGGTGGGGTCAGCTGCCGGGCTTACCGGTGGTCCGCGCCTTGCGCAGCGAGATCCGGGTGACCGCGATCGCGACGCCGAGCAGCAGGATGATCAGGCCGACGATCTGCGCGCCGAACTCCGAGCTGCCCAGCGACAGCGGGATAGTTGACGAGTCGGCGACTGGGTCGCCCTGCCTGCCGAAGCCGGCCTCGGCGCCCGGCGACGGGCTGGGTGTCGCGGACGGGTTGATCTCAGGAAAGAGGCTGGACGCGCTGCCCGCCGGGATCATCGTCGAGACCCCCGGCACCGCGGAGCCGACCACCGGGATGTTCCCGATGGGCAGGCCCGTAGCGAGACTGTAGGTCGACCTCGACATGCCCGGGAGTGTTGCCGTGGAGCCGGCCGATGTCGAGCCGGACGTCGAGCCGCGGGTCGCCTGGCTGTTGGTCGTGGGCTTCGCCGTCGAGCTAGTCGTCGTCGCAGGCTTGGCCACCGTCACCGTGGGGGCGCTGGCCGTGGCGGCCAGCGTGCTGCCGCCGTCCGGGACCGACACCGTGGCGCTGAACTTGATCGTCTCCCCGCCGGGCGCCGACTTCGGCACGCTGACCTCGGCCTCAATCTGCGGCGCCCCGGGCTTATTGCCCGGGAGCGTCAGCGCGCAGCTGTTCGTGGCCGGGTTGCTGGTGCAGCTGTCCACGGTGAAGACCGGGTCGCTGAACGCCGGGGTCTTCGCGCCCGGTGTCAGCGTGGTGACGATCGTGCCACCCTCGGCTGAAGCGGACCAGGCGGAGATCCTGAACAGCACCGTGCTGCCCGGCTGCACGCTGCTCGCGGACGCCGTGACGGCCAGCGAGGGCTTCGACGGCGCGGGCGTGCCGGTCCCCTTGGAGGTCGGCGTCGGCTTGGCGCTCGCCGACGGAGTGGGCGACGCGGCCTTGGTGGGGGTCGAGCCGTGCGTAGGGTCGGCCGTAGGCGAGGAAGACTTCGTTGCGGCCGGGGTGGACGAGGCCGCGGGCGAGGAAGATTTCGTGGCCGCCGGGGTGGGCGACGCCGCCGCGGTGCTGGACGCTACCGAAGTGGCGGACGGTGCCGGGGCGGCGGACGCCTTGGCGCTCGACGGGGTCGCCGTGGCCGTTGGGGTGGTGGCGGCCAGGGCGGTACCGGCCACGCCACTGGAGATAACGAAGAGACCGGTGGCCAGGCCCAGCGTGACCGGTCGCGCGTGCGCGGATCGCATGAGGACACCCTGTCTGTGTAAGCTGTGACTGGTGGGAATGTGCTCTTCGTAACGTCGCGTCATCCCTGGGATAAGGGTTGCCGTTGGGCCAGGAACCTTCTCATTCGACACCAATACCGGCGCTCAACGCCACCCCTCGCGACCGTTTAGTTTCATTCTGCTTCCACCTTGTTACTCACGGCCATTAGCCCGGTGCCGGCCCCCGGCGCGGCCCGGGCCGCGCCATTACTCCGACGTTCCCGCTCCCGGTTCGGTTCCGTCTATGCCCGCCCAGATGCAGAGCCCGCTGATCCTGACGCGGCTCATCCGGCCGGCTGCTCCGGCGTAGCGGTGGCCATGCCAGGTGCGCTGGTGCATCGCCGACCCCACCGGCGTCCAGCACGTCGTGCCGGGGGCCGACGCCGCCCAGCGGCACGCGGTGCAGGGCGTCAGGTTGCGTGCTGGGTGACCCGCTCTGGATAGCTCTTGCTGAATTTCAGCATGTACACGAGGATCACGATCGGTATGACCACGCTGAACACCAGCTCGAGGACGATCGGATGGCCGGTGTGGTCCTTGATGACCCCGCCCCCTCACATGACGAGCATAACTCCCAAGCCGCCGCTACCTGGGGTAAGCCGGCGCGGTCAGGGGCTAGGTGGCTACGTTGGGCCCGCGACACACCGGCGCGGCGGGCCTGGCCGCGGTGGTTCAGCTCAGCCGTTCGACGGCCTGGACCGAAAAGGCCGGCACCGGCAGCGGCACGGTCGCCGCGCAGTTGCTGTACAGGGGCGCCTTCGTCGTCTCGGCCAGGTCGACCCGGATCGGCCCGGGCCGGTCGGCCAGCACCACCTGCCAGGACCCGGGCTCCGTGCGGATCGTGCTGAGCG
>JBEKCN010000230.1:0-6201 GCA_050014855.1 Streptosporangiaceae bacterium
ATCCCGGCGCAGATGTAGGCCAGCCAGAGCACCGCCGGGTAGGAGCCGCCGAAGAGGAGGAAAATGAGCAGCCTGACTGGGTGGTGCCCAGCGGTGCCGAGGGTGGCGTCGATGCCGCTGCTGGGGTTGGCGACATCGCCGATGGTCACGTTGAGCAGGGTGCCGGCCGAGACGGCCAGCACCACAGCGATGCCGGCCAGCACCCGCGGACTAAGTCCCAGTAGCGGGATGGCGAGCAGGAACATTACGGCGTAGTACGGCAGGATCACGTACACGTCCAGGCCGGCGGCGTTTGTGGCGTAGCCCAGCATCAGGCCGGTGAGGCAGATCAGCAGGCCTCGTACCGCCAGACCCGCGCTCGCAGCGACGCGGGCGGCGCCCTTGAGGGGGTACCGCCCGCCGGTCACCAGGCTCAGGCCGACCCCGGCCATCACTGCGAAGGTCGCTGCAGACCGTCCCGAGGCGAGCTCCGTCGCGATGGAGGGCGACCCGTCACTGTTGAAGGTGTAAAAGACATGCACCGCCAGCATGCCGGCCAAGGCGATGCCACGAGCCACGTCGACGCCGATGATCCGGGACTTCGCCGGGGTGCCCGCCATGTGACTCGGCCCGCTACCGGTCGTCATCGAGGCTCACCAGGTCGCCGTCCCGCGCGCGGGCATGGCCGGTGCCGTCGCCGGCTGGTTGTCGCTGACCGCCGCCGGTGCCGCCTGGCTGCTGCGCCGGTTCGGCTGTTGCCTGCACGGTGGGTATGCCGTGCCAGCGCGTGCCGCTGGCGAGGGTCTCCCCCTTCATCAGAAGCGAGAGCGGCCCGACGACGGCGCCGCGCTCGATCTCGGAGTCGTAGAGCACAACGCTCATGTTCCCGACCGATGCCTCCGGTCCTACCGTCAGGTGCGAGCTTTTGAAGACCCTGTCCTCGAATAGGTGGTTCTGGATCACGACCCCGTGATTGAGCGCGGCGTAGTCGCCGATCTCCACCAGATCCCATTCGGAGAAAAGGGCGGTCGCGATGAAGGTGTGCCGGCCGATCCGGCAGCCCATAAGGCGCAGGAATGGGGCGATGAACGGTGTCCCGAGCAGCGTGCTCAGCACCGGTGTGACGACCGACTCATACGCACCGTTCACCATCTCGTTGAGCCAGATGTACATGGACCAGAGCGGCTTGATCTCCGGTTTGAAGGTGCCCATTACCGCCTTTTTTAGCGCGGCGACGACCACGACCGCGCCAAGCCCGAGGACAAGCCCCGTGACCGGCGCGAGTGCCACCATGGGGACCGCCCCGAGCTGGACGTCGGTCCAGATCAGCGCGAAGACCCAGGCGACTACGGCGGCCAGGCCGATGTAGCCGGGGATCACGATCCTGAGGGCGTCGATCATGGCTCGCTGAAAGTAGAGCTTCACCGTCGGGCGGAATGTGACGGTTTCCTCGAAGTTGCCGACCTTCGGTCGGTGCGTCAATGCGAATGAGGGCGAACCGAGCCATTCGGAGCGGTCCGGGGTACGGGCCGGCTCGGGCGGGGGAACCGAGTGCACGCCGAGCAGGCAGCCGTCTCCCAGGCTGCTGCCGACGGGTAGGACCGCGCTGTTACCGACGAAACTCCGGCTGCCGATCCGGTTGACCGAGATCTGGAACATGCCGAGGTGCGCACGGCGGCCGCCGATGATCGAGCCGTCGGCGAGGAAGCTCTCCGCGCCGACGTCGATGAGCTCCGGCGCGAAGTTCCACACCGTCGACAGCTCCGCCCGGTGACCGATCTTCGCCCCCATGAGCCGCAGCCAGGGCGGCAGGTAGAGCGTCGTATACACGGGGAGCAGCAGTGCCCTGCTCAGCCCCATCAGCCCGTCCGAGAGCCACTTCCGCACGTAGAGCATGCTCTCCACGGGGTAGGTTCCCGGCCGGACCCGGCTGAGGACGATCCGCCGCACCAGCGCCAGGATCAGGCAGGACAAGACCACGCCAACCGGCACGGACAACACCAGCGCCAGCGCCAGCGCCAGCGGCCCGCCGACGAGGAAGGACACCACAAGCACAACGGCGACCGACAGGAGTGGTACGGCCACAAGGAGGCTCGTCAGCTCGGCGGCCACAAGGTGCGCGGCACCGAACAGGAAGCGGCGCACCGGTGACCGCCGCGGGGCGGCAGCCGGGACGCAGACGTCGGCAGGCCGGGGCGGCGAGCCCCGGCGGCCCTCGCCAGCCGGGATCGCCGCACCGTCCGGGAGCAGCGACAGGTCGTCCAGGCGCGAGTCGTGGCCCATCCGGACACCAAGTCCGAGCGCGGAGTGGATGCCGATGAAGCACCGGTCGCCGATCTCCACAGTGCCCAAGCGGAGCATGCCGTCCTCGACCCGGTATCCGAGCAGCTGGGTATCGGCGCCGATGCTGGTGTCAGATCCGATCGACAGGAGGTCCCACGCGGAGCCCTGCGCGGTATCGAGCGTGCACCGGGCACCCACCCGTGCCCCCATCAGCCGGAACACCAGAGGCTGAAGGGGCGTGCCGCTCAGCCCGCCGAGGCCGCTGAACGCCTGGACCCGGTTGCAGAGCCACCAGCGCCAGTAGTACAGGCTCCACAGCGGATACTCTCCGGGCTTGTAGCGGCCGATGATCAGCCACTTGGCGGCGATCGAGACGGTCAGGAACACCGGCCAGGTCAGCAGGACCACCGCCACCATGAGCACCACCACCCGCCCGGTCGAGATGGTCCCGTCGAACCAGCCGCGACCGAGCAGGAACATCACTCCGAGCGGAATGGCCGCCATCGCCGCCATGACGTAGATCGAAAGTGCCTGCAGGGCGAACGTGGCGAGGCGCTCCCATCGTGGGGTGCCGTGGAACACGGCGCGGCTCCCTCTCGCCGGTGCCGCGGCCGCCGAAGCCGGGGCGTCTGCGCCGTCCTCGGCGGGCAGCGATTCGAGCCGCTCGGCGAGGGCGCGAACGGTCGGGCACTCATAGGCGTCGCGGACGGTGACGGTGCGGGAGATCCGCTGCCTGAGCGTGGTCGCCATCCGGGCGGCGAGCAGGGAGTGTCCGCCCAGGTCCAGGAAGAAGTCGTCGGTCACGGAGATCGGCTCAATTCCGAGGATCTCACCCCAGACGCCGGCGATCTGGGCTTCGAGCTCGGTCTGCGGCGCGACATGCGTGCGGGAGGTGCGCACCAGGGGGTGCTGCGGTGGCGGGAGCTGATTCCTGTCGATCTTCCCGCTCGTCGTCCGTGGCAGCTCGGGGACGACGTCGAGATAGCCCGGGATCATGTAGGGCGGCATCCTGCTCTCCAGCAGGCTCAGGATCTGGTCGCGGCCGAGTTCGCCGGCCGCCTGCCCGGCGACGACATAGGCCGCAAGCTGCTGCAGACCGTCTCGCTCCACTAGCTGGACGGCCGCCGCCCGCACCTGCGGGTCCTCGCGCAGGACCGATTCGATCTCGGAGAGCTCGACCCGGTAGCCGCGGATCTTCACCTGCGTGTCCATCCGCCCGAAGAACTCCAGCTCGCCGTCGGCGGTCAGCCGGACAAGGTCTCCGGTGCGGTAGAACCGGTCGGCGCCGTCGATCTGCCCAGTAGTCAGGAACCGCTCGTCGGTGAGCGCCGGCTGGTTGATATAGCCGCGGGCGAGCGTCAGCCCGCTGATCAGGAGCTCGCCCTTCGCGCCGCGCGGCACCGGCCGGAGCTTGTCGTCGAGGATGTGGATCCCGTAGCCGCGGAGCGGGCGGCCTATCGTGACGGGGCGGCCGGGCCGACACTCGGCGACCGTGGTGTTCACGGTCGCTTCGGTCGGGCCGTACACGTTCAGCAGCCGCAGGCCCCGCCGCGCCCACCGGTCGACCAGCTCGGGTGGGCAGACTTCGCCGCTCAGCACGACCGTCCGCAGCGTGGGGACCACGGCCGTCAGGGTGGCTAGCATCGTGGGCACGGTCGAGAAGTACGTGACGGCCTGTTCAGTGAGGTAATCGCCAAGGTCGCTGCCGAACCGGGGCGCGTCGCGGGTTGGCACCACCAGCGTCGAGCCGTTCGAGAACGCCATCCAGATCTCCTCGACGGACCCGTCGAAGCTGAGGGAGAACCCCTGGTAGACGCGGTCGTCACCGCTGGTCCCGCAGGCCGCGTTGAATGCGTCGACGAACCGGGTGACCTGCCGGTGCTCCGCCATCACCCCCTTGGGACGGCCGGTCGTACCGGAGGTGTAGATCACGTACGCGAGGTCGGCCGGTGAGATACCAGACTCGGCCCGTCCGATCGGCGAGTCGGCGCACGCCAGGATCTGCGGCCACTGCGCGTCGAGCACGAGCGTGCGGGTGCCCGCGAAGAACCTGTGCGCCCCGTCTGCGAGTGCGGTCTCCGTGAGGCAGAGCAGCAGACCCAGCTCGTCGGCGATGTGCTGGATCCGCTCGCTCGGATACGCCGGATCGATCGGCACGTAGGCGGCACCCGCCTTATGGCAGGCCAGGATCGCGATGATCGGCAGCTCGGATCGTTCAAAGTAGATCGCGACGAACTGGCCGGGCCCGGCATCTAGCGCCCGCAACCGCCGGGCCAGGCTGTTGGTCACACGGTCCAGCTCCGCGTAGGTCCACCGCGCGTCACCGCACACGATCGCCGTCGCGTCCGGGGTCTTCGCCGCCTGCGCCTCGAACACCTCATGCAGGCACTGTTCCTCCGCGGCCGGCACGGCCCGGGCAGGGTGAACCACCCCGGCCCGCTGGCCCGCCCCGGCGATATGGGTAGCCGTACGCCCGGCCGCCACCATCGTGGCCCGGTCGGCCCAGTCCCCATCGCGGGCAGCCCCGCCCCCATTCGCGGTGTCCGTGTGCCCGGCGGCCCGCCCGCTCATCCCGCAGCCCCCGGGGACGTCGTGGATAGGCTGCCAGCCAGCCGGACCGGCGGCTCCTCGATGTCGCCGTCCGTCTCCCCGGCGTCAAGGGCCGCCACACGCCACCACGCCTGCCCCGCCGGCGGGAGCGACTGGATCGGGTCGTAGTACTGGTACCGGCGGCTCTGGTACAGCGCGGCCGGATCGTCGAGCTCGATGCCCGTCAGGTAATTCTTGGGCCAGTACGAGATCCCGCGTTCGCGGTCGTAGCCAGAGAGCTGGTGCACCCACCGCTTGCCCAGGTAGGGAACGTCACACACGATCCGCGGGGTGGCGAAGCCGGGCAGGTATCCCATGATCGAATGCTGCAGATCCTGCGCCTCCCACACCGGAACCCGCCAATGCTCAGCATTCGGGATCATGTCGCACAGGTAGAAGTAGTAAGGCAGGACCGCCGCCTCGTCGAGCAGCGCGAAACACAGATCCAGCAGTTGTTCCTGACTGTCGTTGACCCCACGCATCAGCACGCCCTGGTTCCGCACGTCGCGAATGCCGGTGTCGAGCATCGCCTTCGCCGCCCTGGCCACCAGCGGGGTGACGGACTGCGCCGCGTTCACGTGGGTGTGAATCGCGATCTGCACGCCGCGCGCCCTGGCCACGCTGGCCAGCCGCTCCATGCCCGCCCGGACCGAATCCTGCAGCCAGTGCTGGGGCAGGCCCATCAGCGCCTTACTCGCGAGCCTGATGTCACGGATCGATTCGATGTCCAGAAGCCGGGCAACAAACGCCTCCAGGCTCCGCCACGGCATGTTGGCGACATCGCCGCCCGAGACGACGACATCGCGCACGCTCGGTGTGCGACGCAGATAGTCGATCATCGCGTCGAGCCGCGCGGCCGGCTTCGCCTGGAACCGCAGTTTCGGCACCTGCGCGGTGGAGGTGCCGACAAGATCCATTCTCGTGCAGTGACCGCAGTACTGCGGACAGGTCTCCAGCACCTCAGCGAGAACCTTGGTCGGGTAGCGATGCGTGAGCCCCTCGACCGTCCACATCTCCCGCTCGTGCAGGGAGTCGCGGGTCGCGAGCGGATGGCTCGGCCAATCGGCCGCCCGGTCGGAGGCCACTGGCAGCATGTAACGGCGGACCGGGTCCGCGTAGATCGCTTCCTGGCCGGGCTCCCCGTCCGGAACCATCGTGTTTATCATCTGCGGCGGCAGCAGCAGCGGCATCGTCGCGTGGTCGGCATGGTCGCGGGCCAGATCGACATAGAACGATTCGGGAATGAGATCGCCCAGAACAGCCCGCAACTGGGCCAGCGTCTTCACGCAGTGCGCGCGTTGCCACTGCGCGGATTCCCATTCGCTGCGGGTAACGCTCCGCCAACCCGGT
>JBEKCN010000231.1:0-6196 GCA_050014855.1 Streptosporangiaceae bacterium
TCATCCTGGCCGGGGCGGCCGCCGCCGCGATCGGCCTGTCCGCGTCCGGCTCCCCGGTCGTCGCCAGCGCCACCCTGCATCCCCTGCAGGCGCCCGCCAGCGCCAGCGCCGACATCACCGTGACCAGCAGCTCGGGCGGCCGGCTCATGGTGGTCCGCACCTACGGCCTGCCGGCTCCGGGCGGTCAGCATTTCTATGAGGTCTGGCTGCTCGACCCGGTGACGCTGAAGATGATGCCGATGGGCACCCTTCCGCCGTCCGGGCAGGCCAGCTACGGTTTGTCCGCGTCGCTGATGGCCGGCTACTCAGCCGTCGACATCAGCCTGCAGGCGAACAACGGGAACCCGGCCCACTCGGCGGTCAGCGTGCTCCGCGGTTCGCTGGCGGCCGGGCCGCCCTCAGCCTGATCTTCCGGCGATGGCCTCAGCGGTGGTGCGCGGCCCGGTGGGCTGCCAGCACGTCGTAGCCAAAGTCGGACTCCGGGTCGCGCCACACGGAGTGCGCGTGGTTCGCCCGCCGCTGGACGTTGTCGTACTCGATGAGCAGCCCGGGGCCCTGCAGCCGGTAGTACAGCGGCTGGCCCGGGGCGGTGGGCCCGGCCCAGGCCAGGTAGACGGCGTCCAGGGCCGCGTCGTCGTCGTAGTCCCGCAGCGGCGACAGCCCGTCGGGGACCCGTCCCAGGTAGGCGGCCAGCAGCCTGCGCAGCTGTCTGCGCTGGCTGTCCCCGAGCTCGCGGGCGGGCAGGCCCTTGGGGGCGCCGGTCAGCGCGAGCAGGCCATGGTCGGTGGTGTCATACCCGGTGGCGGACTCGTTCCGGGTGTCCGCGCGATGCAGGTCCGAGACGACCTTCGGGTCGGTGAACGTCCCGTTCCACAGGTGCCTGAGGGAGATCATCCGGTCCCCATCGGCCAGCCGCGGCCGGTTACCGCCGATGATGTCTGACGGCGCGCGGTTCAGCAGGGTGGCCTGGGCGGCGGCGTCGGGACCGAGGGAATGCATCAGCTCGCGGGCCAGATCCTCAGCTCCGCCCAGCGGGCGCAGCGGCTCCGGCCCGAGCAGCGGGGAGACGGCCGGGTCGGAGCCGAGGAAGCAAGGGGTCATCGCACGGACCCGGCCGTCGGCGATCAGGTTGTTGAGCGACACATGGTGACCGCCGAATCGCCAGCCCCAGGGCTCCGCCCCGCCCGGCTCGCCAAAGACCCGCAGGTAGTACAGGCCGGGGTCGCGGCCCCGCTCACGCTCCCAGTCAGCGACCCAGCCCTCGGCGTGGTCGAGGACGTTCTCCAGCCCGATGATCGTGGCCACGGTGACGTACCCGGCGTGGGACAGCCCGCTGGCCACGAGCTGGTGCGCCAGCCGCTGCTGAGCCGGGCTCTGCGCGCTGAGGGCCAGGCCGCCGTGGTCGGTCGGGGTGTAGAACCATCGCTGCCGCTCGGCGTCCGACCCGCCGCCGGGCGTGTCCCCGCTGGCCACGGCCCGCTGCGCGGGGTCCAGCGCGTCAAGCCAGGCCGCCGCAGCCGCCGCCATCCGGCTCACGGTCTTCGCGGCGGCGGTGTTTTTGCCCAGGTCCGGCACACTCATAATGTCCAACCTGCTCACCCGGGTCCGCCCTGGCAAGAGGCCGTGCGCAGGTTAATCTGGGGGCGGCGGGAAAGCGCCCACGGCGCTTTACGTAGGTTTGGATGCCATGGCGACCGCGAAACCTGCGTCGGGCCCGGACGCGGGCCCGACGATCTTCGTTCTCTTCGGCGCGACCGGCGACCTGGCCAAGCGGATGGTGCTGCCGGCCTTCTACCAGCTCGCGCAGCAAAGCCTGCTGCCCAGGCGCTGGCGGCTGATCGGGAACGGCCGCGGCGATGTCTCGCACGAGGACTTCCGCGCCCACGTGCACGATGCGCTCACCGAGTTCGGCCCGAAGCCGGAACCGGGCGAGTGGGACCGGTTCTCCCCGCACGTTTTCTTCGCTGGCGGCGGCTTCAGCACCGGCCAGCCCGGCAGCCTGCCGGACGTGCTGGCCGACGCTCGTCAGGCCCTCGGTGGCGACCCGCAGCTGATCCACTACCTCGCGGTGCCCCCGGTCGCCTTCGGCGGGCTGACCAAGGCTCTCGGCCAGTACGACCTGGCCCGCGGCGCCCGGGTCGTCTACGAAAAGCCGTTCGGCACCTCGCAGCAGGACTTCCGGGTGCTCGACCGGATCGTCCACTCGGTGCTCGACGAGCAGCAGGTCTACCGGATCGACCATTTCCTGGGCAAGGAGGCGACCCAGGATCTGCATGTGCTGCGCTTCGCCAACGGGCTGTTCGCCGCCGGGTGGAGCCGTCAGTACATCGATTCGGTGCAGATCGACGTGCCGGAGAAGCTGGGTATCACCGACCGGTCCCGGTTCTACGACGCCACCGGGGCGGTACTGGACATGCTGGT
This sequence comes from Streptosporangiaceae bacterium, assembly GCA_050014855.1. Lineage (GTDB taxonomy): Bacteria > Actinomycetota > Actinomycetes > Streptosporangiales > Streptosporangiaceae > Bog-532. The sequence continues at coordinate 2,422 of JBEKCN010000231.1, forward strand.
CACGCACCTGTTCCAGGTCGCGGCCGAGGTCGCCATGGAGCCGCCGGCCAGCCTTGGCGCCCTGGACCTGCAGGCCGCCCGGGAGAAGGTGATCAGTTCATTCCGGCCGCTGGACCCGGCCGAAGTAGTGCTGGGCCAGTTCGACGGCTACCGCGATGTGCCCGGGGTGGCGCCCGGGTCCACCATGGACACGTTCGTCGCGGCCCGCCTCTGGATCGACAACTCCCGCTGGCGCGGCGTGCCGTTCTACCTGCGCACCGGCAAGCGGCTGGCCGCCACCGAGCAGCGGGTCAGCGTCATCTCGCGCGAGCCGGCCGGCCCGCTCGCCGGTAAGCTGCGGTGGGACGCCAACGTGCTGGCGTTCTCCCTCGACGGCAGCGGCCAGATCGACCTCACGCTGCTGGCCAAGAAGCCCGGCCCGGGACTGGAAACCGAGGAGGCACACGCCTCCATCCCGCTGTCCAGCCTGTCCGGCGCGGACCCGCTGCCGCCGTACGTGCGGCTCATCCACGATGTGATCATTGGTGACCGGTCGCTGTTCACCCGGCCGGACGGCCTGGCCGCGGTGTGGGAGGTGGCCGACCCGCTGCTGTCGCACCGGCCGCCGGTGGCCCCCTACCGGCCGGGTTCCTGGGGACCGGCCGAGGCCCGGAAGCTGATCGATCCCGGGCACTGGCTGCTGGGCCAGTAGGCCACGGTCACGGGTCGGGTGGCTCGTCGCCGGGCCCCGCGGTGGCCTTGGCGTCGGATCACGGCCACCCCCCGTGACTCACCCTGCGACAGGTTGTGACGTTGGTCCCTGGCTGCCCGCTACGGGCGGGTGCCACGCTGGGCTGATGTTCGTCGCCCACGACATCGAATGCGGTGTTGACTTTGCCACGGCGCGGCCCGGGCTGGCCGGCCTGGTCGCTGACCGTGGGCTGGTGAACGCGTCGCGGGTGGCCTACCACGAGGGGCTCGCCAGCCTCGGCCTGGATTGCCCCAGGCTGGCACGGGTCCGTACTCTCACCTGTACGCAGGGCTGCGGCCAGGTGACCGCAGGACTGCGCTGGGAGGCGGCCGGTGTGTCCGCCGGCCTGTTCCCAGTGCTGGACGCCGACCTCACCCTGTCGCCCGTGGGCCAGTCCAGCACCAGGCTGGCGCTGGCTGGCGTGTACCGGCCGGTGTTCGGTGGCCTGGACAGCGACCTTTACCCCGCGGCCGCGGACCGGGTGGCCGACCTCACGGTGCGGGCCCTGCTCCGTAGCGTCGCCGGGTACCTGACCGGATCCGGGGCGATCTTCCCGCCGGTGCACATCCCCGGCCGGGCCAAGGCCTACTGACCGCGCCGCGCGCGTGCCTACCGGGAGACCCGGCGCCAGGCCGCCCGTGGCACCAGTCGCATGGCGGTGGCCAGGCCGGCCAGGGACCGCGGCACCCAGACGGTCCGGCGGGTCTGGCGGTCCGCCCGCAGGGCGGCCGCGACGGCCGCGCCGACGGCGGCCGGGGTGGTAGCCAGCGGGGCGGGATCCATGCCCGCCGTCATCCGCCCGGTGACGAATCCGGGCCGGACCAGCAGCACCCGCACGCCGCTGCCGTGCAGCGAGTCCGCCAGGCCGCGGGCGAACGCGTCCAGCCCGGCCTTGGCCGCCCCGTACACCATGTTGGCTTTGCGGGGCCGGACCGCGGCCACCGAGGACAGCACCACGATCGTGCCGTGCCCCTGGTCGCGCATCCGCGCCGCCGACGCCAGCAGCGTCGTGACGTGGCTGGTGAAGTTGGTGTCGATGAGCACCGCCGCCTGCCGCGGATCCTGGTTCAGCACCGGCTGGGGGGTCAGCACCCCAGCCGCGGAGATCACGATGTCCACGGGACCGCCAGCGAAGACGTCCCGGATGAAGGCCTCGTGCCCGGCGATATGCGTAGCGTCGTAATGGCAGGTGCGGACCCGGCCGGGCAGGGTCTTCCCGGCCGCCTCCAGCGCCGCCTGATCGCGGCCCGCCAGCAGGATCTCGGTCTCGGCGGGAAGGCGGAGCGCGGCCAGGATGGCCAGACCGATCTCGCTCGTCCCGCCGAGCAGCACGATTCTGCTCACTCGCCGTTGCGTTGTCACTGCACGAACTCCCAGAGACTGGTTACGAACATTCGCAGCCACGTTAGGCCGTGTTTCGAAGTGTTGACCAGACTTTCGGCCCAGGCTGTCGATCCGGGCGTTTCCTGTTCGTGTAAGGAGTGAGGCCGGCGACGAGCTGGCCGAACGGCAAGCCGGACCGGAAGAAGGAGCACCGACGATGAAGCAGTACCTGCTCAGCATGTACCAGCCCCAGGGCGACCCCCCGCCCCCCGAGGTCCTCGGGCCGATCATGGAGAAGCTCGGGGTCATTCGGCAGGAACTCATCGACGAGGGCGCGTGGGTGTTCGGCGACGGCCTCTGCCCGCCGGAAACCGCGACTGTGTTGCGCGCCAAGGACGACGACGTGCTCGTCACGGACGGCCCGTTCGTTGAGGGCAAGGAGTACCTGGGTGGGTTCATGATCATCAAGGCGCCCGACCTCGACGTGGCTCTGGCCTGGGGCCGGAGGTACGCCGAGACGACAGGGCTGCCCATGGAAGTGCGGCCGTTCCAGACCGATGCCTCGGACTGAGCCCGCCACGCCCGGCCGCGGCCCCGGACCGCACCCGGAGCGGGACATCGAGCGGGTGTTCCGTGAGGAGTACGGTCGCGCAGTTGCCGTCCTGGTCCGCATCTTCGGTGATATCGACGTCGCCGAAGAGGCGGTCCAGGAGGCGTTCACGACCGCGCTGGAACGGTGGCCGGCGGCCGGTGCCCCGCCGAGCCCGGCGGGATGGATCATCACCACAGCCCGGAACCGGGCGATCGACCGGCTGAGACGCGAATCGGCACGGGAGGACCGGCACGCGCAGGCCGCTGTGCTGCACGCGGCCGGCGCGGGCCGCGAGCCAGCCGAGGAGGGACCCGTGCGCGACGACCGGCTGCGCCTCATCTTCACCTGCTGCCACCCGTCGCTGGCCACCGCGGCCCAGGTGGCGCTGACGCTGCGGCTGCTGGGTGGCCTGAGTACCGCCGAAATCGCCCGCGCCTTCCTGGTGCCCGAGCCGACGATGGCCCAGCGCCTGGCCCGGGCCAAGAACAAGATCCGCGACGCCGGAATCCCGTACCGCATCCCGCCCGAGGCTGAGCTCGCGGATCGGCTGCGCTCCGTTCTGGCGGTCGTCTACCTCATCTTCAACGAGGGTTACAGCGCGAGTTCGGGTGACCGGTTCAGCCGGCCGGAGCTGAGCCAGGAGGCGATCCGGCTCGGCCGGCTGCTGGCCGCGTTGATGCCCGACGAGCCGGAGGCCCTCGGCCTGCTGGCGCTCATGCTGCTGACCGATTCCCGCCGTGTGGCGCGGACCGGCCCGGACGGCGCCCTGATCCCGCTGGCCGAGCAGGACCGCCAGCGCTGGGACCGGGATCTGATCGCGGAAGGCCAGGGCCTCGTCCGCGCCTGTCTGCGGCGTAACCAGCCGGGCCCGTACCAGCTGCAGGCGGCGATCAACGCGGTGCACGGCGATGCGCCGGACACCGCGACGACGAGCTGGCCGCAGATCGTCCGGCTGTATGACCAGTTGCTGGCGCTGCAGCCGACCCCGGTGGTGGCGCTGCACCGTGCGGTCGCGGTGGCCGAGGTCGACGGCCCGGGCGCGGCCCTGCGGCTGGTCGACGACCTGGACCTGGGCAGGTACCACGTGTTCCACGTCGTCCGTGCCGATCTGCTGCGGCGGCTGGGCCGGC
>JBEKCN010000232.1:0-6190 GCA_050014855.1 Streptosporangiaceae bacterium
AATGCGGCAAACGGTGGTACCCCCGCGGTCGGCCGCGACAGGCGCGGCCGACCGCGCAGTGGCGCGCGATAGGGGCCCCTTGTTCAATTATGAGCAGTCAGGACCGGCGAATTGGCACTAGTGCGCGCTCTATCGCGCGAGCGCACCGAGGCCGGTGACCGGGCCGGGGGCGACCGCGAACCGCTCGAGCTCGGCCGCGAGCGCGGGCGGCACCCGGGCCTGTAGTTCCGTTCCGTCGGCGCCGTGCCCGACGTGCAGCACCTCGCCTTCCTCGTGGGCCCGAGCCACCAGGTCACCCCGGCTGTAGGGCACCAGGGCCTGGACCTCGCGGTCCCGCCGGGGCAGCGCTTCTTCCAGCGCATCCCGCAGCGTCTCCAGCCCGGCGCCGGTCCGTGCGGAGACCACCACGGAGCCACGCTCGCGCAGCCGCAGGCCCTCCACCACGATCGGGTCGGCGGCGTCGCACTTGTTGATGACCACCAGTTCGGGCACATGCCGGGCGCCGATCTCGGCCAGCACCGTGCGGACGGCGGCGATCTGCGCCCCCGGCTCCGGATCGGACCCGTCGACCACGTGCAGGATCAGATCGGCGTCGGCGGTCTCCTCCAGCGTCGAGCGGAACGCATCCACCAGCTGGTGCGGCAGGTGCCGGACGAACCCGACGGTATCAGTGAGCGTGAGCGCCCGGCCAGACGGAGTCTTGGCCCGCCGGACCGCGGGGTCCAGGGTGGCGAACAGCGCGTCCTCGACCAGCACTCCCGCCCCGGTCAGCCGGTTCAGCAGGCTCGACTTGCCCGCGTTGGTGTAACCCGCGATGACGACCGAGGGCACCTCCCGGCGGCGGCGCTGACCGCGCTGGACCTCCCGGCCCCTGGCCATCCCGGAGATCTCCCGCCGCAGCCTGGCCATCCGGGTCCGGATGCGGCGCCGGTCAGTCTCGATCTTGGTTTCGCCGGGGCCACGGGTACCGATGCCGCCACCGCCAGCGACCCGGCCGCCCGCCTGCCGGGACATCGACTCGCCCCAGCCGCGGAGCCGAGGCAGCATGTAGGCGAGCTGGGCCAGCTCGACCTGAGCCTTGCCCTCCCGGCTGCGCGCGTGCTGGGCGAAGATGTCGAGTATCAGCGCGGTGCGGTCGATCACCTTGACCTTGACGATGCTCTCCAGCCGGCGAAGCTGGCTGGGGGAAAGCTCGCCATCGCAGATCACCGTGTCCGCGTCGGCCGACGCGACGACGCCGGCCAGCTCGGCGGCCTTGCCCGCACCGACGTAGGTCGCCGAATCGGGCCGGCTGCGGCGCTGGATGAGACCCTCCAGGACGTGCGATCCGGCGGTCTCGGCCAGCAGGCTCAGCTCCCGCAGCGAGTTCTCCGCGCTGGCCAGGCTGCCTTCGGCCCACACGCCGATCAGCACGACCTGCTCCAGGCGCAAAGAGCGGTATTCGACCTCGGTGACGTCCTGAAGCTCGGTGGACAGCCCCGCCACCCGGCGGAGTGCCTGACGATCTTCCAGGTCCATGTCACCGGGTGCGGCGGCCAGCTCGTCTGCCTCATAGCGCCGGTGCATCTCGTCCAGCGTCTCGTCCGGCATGGCTGCGCCGGCTTCGCCGAGGACGGGTCCGGTGGCCACGGGGGCCGGCCGCTCGCTGAATGCTGTCATTGTCCTCCAAGGACAGGGCGCCGTCTGGGGCGCCAGGTGAATCTTGTAGTCCCGATGGTGCCATGGGCACTTCGGATTGTCGCTTTCTTAAACAACGGCGCGGCCCCCGTTGTGCCCGGCCCGGCCGGCCTGGCTGGCGGGAGGGGATCCGGGGCTCGCGGGATCCGGGGCGGCGCCCGCGCAGCGGGGCTCGCGGAGGGGCGGAGCCGGGGGGGTCACGAGACCGGGGCGGGGGCGGCAGCGGGAGCCAGGCCGGCGAGCAGCGGCGGGAGGTCGCCTTCGTGGACGACGGCCAGGCGGTGGGTCGCGCGGGTGATCGCCACGTAGAGGTCATGGCCGCCCTGGGGCGACTGAGCGATGATCCCGGCCGGGTCGGCCAGCACGACCCGGTCGAACTCCAGGCCCTTGGCCTGCGCGACGGTCAGCAAGGCCACGGGTGCGTCCAGCGCCTCGGCCCGGTCACCGGCGACGGCGGCGGGGATGGCGGCGGCCAGCTCCGCCTGCCGCGCCGCGGGGGCGATCACCGCGAGGCGGCCTTCCTCCGCGGCGGTGAGCCCGGCCAGTTCCTCCGCCACCACCAGGGCCACCGTCGCGCCCAACTCCGCGGCACCGTCCAGCCCCGGGCCGCCCGGGGCCGCAGCGCCGATGCCGACCCGGACGGCGCGCGGGTGGGCGCCCTCCTCGCGGACCGACTCCGGTGGCTGCTGGTCCGGGGCGATGGCGGCCAGCACGTCGGCGGCTACGGCCATGATCTCGGCCGGGGTGCGGTAGTTGACGGTCAGGCGTTCCTCCCGCCAGCGATCCTTGACGTAGCGGTCGAGCATCTCGCCCCACGAGCGGGCCCCGGCGGCGTTCCCGGTCTGGGCCACGTCGCCGACGACCGTCATCGAGCGGGTGGGCCCCCGCCGCATGATCATCCGCCAGGCCATGGCCGACAGCTCCTGCGCCTCATCCACGATGACGTGCCCGTAGGCCCAGGCACGGTCGGCGGCGGCCCGTTCGGCGGTCGTGAGGTCCGGCCCCTCGTCGCGGTTCCGGCCGGCGATCATCGCCGCGTCCACCAGGCCCTGGCCCGCCAGCCCGGTCAGCTCCAGCACCCCCTGCGCGTATTCCTCTTCCTCCTGCCGCTGGCGCTCCGCGACGCGGCGCAGCGCCCGGTCCGCCGAGTCGTCGGGCCCCAGCAGCTCGGCCGCCTCGTCCAGCAGCGGGATGTCGGCCACGGTCCACTCCGCAGCGGGTGAGCGCTGCAGCAGGGCTCGTTCGGAAGCGGAAAGACGCGGCGCGGCCCGGCGCAGGGCACCTTCGTCGCCGAACAGGCCCGCGACCAGCTGCTGCGGGGTCAGGTACGGCCACAGCCGGTCGATCGCCTCGCGAACCGGGTCCTCCTCCCACAGCCGCTCGCGGGCGTACGGCAGGTCGTCGGAGTCCAGGCCGCGGCCGAGCACGGCGGCCTCCTCGCGGGCCAGCGCGTCGAGCATCTCGGTGACGTACAGCTTACGCGCGACGTTGTGCGGCCGGCGCATGCCGCGGGCCTGGATCCGGGCCCGCTCGCAGATGTCGGCCGGGATGCGCAGGAACACGCCGTCGGCCTCGACCTCCAGGTCGTGCCGGGGCACTCGCTGGCGGTCCCGCACCGCCGCCCGCAGGATCCTGACCATCTGCAGGTCGCCCTTTGCCGTGGCCACTTCCGGCTCGTCCTCGGCGGTGGCGGCGACGCCGGGGAACAGTTCACCGAGCGAGGACATCACCACGTCGGTCTCGCCCAGAGACGGCAGCACCTGGCTGATGTAGCGCAGGAAGGTCGCGTTCGGCCCGATGATCAGCACGCCGCGCCGTTCCAGCGTCTTGCGGTGGGTGTAGAGCAGGTACGCCGCGCGGTGCAGCGCCGCCACCGTCTTGCCCGTGCCGGGGCCGCCCTGGACCACGACGACGCCGGCCAGCGCGGAGCGGATGACCCGGTCCTGCTCGGCCTGGATGGTAGCCACGACGTCACTCATCCGCCCGGTGCGGCCGCGGCCGACCGTGGCCAGGAGCATGGCCTCGCCGGCGAGGCCGCGCCGGTCGGCCTCGGTCATCCGGTCCAGGTCGAAGACCTCATCGTCGAGCCCGACGACGGTGCGGCCGCGGGTGTAAAGGTGCCGCCTGCGGAGCAGCCCGGCCGGGTCGTTCGGCGTGGCGGCGTAGAAAGGCCGCGCGGCCGGGGCCCGCCAGTCAATCAGGACCGGCTCGTATTCCTCGTCGTGCAGCCCGATCCGGCCAATATAGAAAGTCCGGCGATCGGTGTCGTCCATTCGGCCGAAGCAGAGGCCGCGCTCCACCCCGTTCAGCTGGGCAAGCCTCCTGGCCAGCTCCGCGGCGGAGACTTCGCGCTCCACCCGGGCCGCGAACGTGCCGCCTGCGCCGCCACGGCCGTGCACCTCGCACAGGGCGTTCTCGCTGCGCCGCCGGGCTGCGTCGAGCAGGCCGTACAGCATGGAAATGTAATCCTGCTCTTTTCTGATGGACTCGGAAAGAGCAGACTCGGTTTGACGTTCGGGCATATTATTTGCTATACTCCCCGGCGGCCAAAATAATACCTGGCTTAATTCCCCGGCCTCTGTTGCCCATATGACCGATAGGGACGTATGAGCATAACAGACACGGGCATTGGCTTCATCATTAACAGCGCCCGCGCGCGGCTCATTCCGCATCCCATCGGGGCCCCGGTCCCGGTCCCGGTCCCGGTCCTGGCACCGGTCCTGGCCACGGTCCCGGTCCTGGGCCAGCCCGGACGGCGCGCGCCACTCCCAGGGCCGCTCCCGCCGGGATCAGGCCCCCATTGACCTGCGCCCGCCCGCACCGATACGTTGGCGGAGCCGACACTCGTTACCGGTGAGTAACAAGCTCGCGGTGGGCCGCACACCAGCGCACGGTGAGCCGGGCCCCAGGTCCGGGCTCGCAGGTGAGACCCCGATCTGCCTAGGATGAGACGCAGACTGCGGAGGAGCTAGACATGCCGGGCACCGATGGCGTTGAGATCACCGGCCCTTCGGGTGATCGTTACGATGAGATTCTCACTCCCGAGGCGATGGGCCTGCTCGCGACGCTGCACGGGGAGCTGGGCACCCGCCGGGCCGAGCTGCTGGCCGCGCGCCAGCAGCGGCAGGCCGAGATCATCGCCGGCGGGAGCTTCGACTTCCTCCCCGAGACCAGGCACATCCGCGAGGACCCGGCCTGGCAGGTCGCGCTGCCCGCCGCGGGCCTGGCCGACCGGCGGGTGGAGATCACCGGGCCGACCGAGAAGAAGATGGCCGTCAACGCGCTCAACTCGGGCGCGAAGGTGTGGCTGGCGGACTTCGAGGACGCCAACAGCCCGCTGTGGGACAACATGATCACCGGCCAGCTGAACCTGAAGGACGTGCTGGACCGCACGATCGATTTCGCCTCGGCGGACGGCAAGGACTACCAGCTGCGCCCCGACCACGAGCTGGCCACGATCGTGGTCCGGCCGCGCGGCTGGCACCTGGACGAGAAGCACATCCTGGTCAATGGGCGCCGCGCAGCCGGCAGCCTGGTCGACTTCGCGCTGTACATGACGACGTGCGCGCGCAAACAGCTGGACAAGGGCAAGGGGCCCTACTTCTACCTGGCCAAGACCGAGAGCCACCTCGAGGCGCGGCTGTGGAACGACGCCTTCAACATCGCGCAGGATGCGCTCGGTATCCCGCGCGGCACGATCCGCGCCACGGTGCTGATCGAGACCATCCCGGCGGCGTTCGAGATGGACGAGATCCTGTACGAGCTGCGGGAGCACTCGGCCGGGCTGAACGCGGGCCGCTGGGACTACCTGTTCAGCATCATCAAGAAGTTCCGCACCCGGGGCCGCGAGTTCGTGCTGCCGGACCGCAACCAGGTCACGATGACCGCGCCGTTCATGCGGGCCTACACCGAGCTGCTGGTCAAGACCTGCCACCAGCGCGGTGCGCACGCGATCGGCGGGATGGCCGCGTTCATCCCGAGCCGGCGTGACCCGGAGGTCAACGAGAAGGCGCTGGCCAAGGTCCGCGAGGACAAGACGCGCGAGTCGTCCGACGGCTTCGACGGATCCTGGGTCGCGCACCCGGACCTGGTGCCGATCTGCCGCGAGATCTTCGACGGCGTGCTGGGCAGCAAGCCGAACCAGCTGGACCGGCTGCGGGACGAGGTCAGTGTCAGCGCCGCGGACCTGCTGGCGGTGGCCAAGACGCCCGGCACGATCACCGAGGTGGGCCTGCGCAACGACATCAGCGTCGGCATCCAGTACCTGGCGTCCTGGCTCGGCGGCAACGGCGCGGTCGGCATCTTCAACCTGATGGAGGACGCCGCGACCTCGGAGATCGCCCGCTCCCAGGTGTGGCAGTGGCTGCACAACGACATCCTGCTCGAGGACGGCCCGAAGGTGACCCGGGAGCGGGTCGAGGCCATGATCGACGAGGAGCTGACCAAGATCCGCGAGCAGTACGGTGAGGAGTTCAACGCGGAACGGTTCGGCCAGGCCACGGCGCTGTTCACG
>JBEKCN010000233.1:0-7330 GCA_050014855.1 Streptosporangiaceae bacterium
AGCTCGGCACCTCCAGCTCCGACATTGCCCAGCAGGCGTTCATCGAAGTCAGCGGTACGCTGCGGCCGGTTCCGTCGGTCGTCACTGTGCAGCCGGTCATGCCCGGCGACCCGGCCAACGGCGTCGCGCAGCGGGTCTTCTTCCCGGCCGGAAGCACGATCGTCCCGCAGATCACCGTCTCGCTCAGCGACCAGAGCCTCTACGGCTACATCACCAAGGGGCAGAGCATCCCGCTACCGTTGGGAATGACCGTGCGCTATCACAGTGACCGCCCGCAGGTGGTGAGCGTCAGCCATGGCGGCGCGGCCCTCCGCGCTGTCGGCGCTGGCCCGGCGACGATCACGGCCACCGTCAGGTACCACGGCAAGACCGCCACCGGCAGCTTCGTCATCGATGTGCAGTGAGCCAGCCCGCGCTGCCCGCCGCTCGTGCAGCACCCGGTAAGGAGCCGCTGCGACCGGCGGCGCGGCCGCAGCGGGACAGGGGCCTACGCCATCCAGGTGAGGCCGTCGAGAATCCCGAGCACATGGTCCCGCTGGTGGTTAAGGGATGAGAGCAGCGGGCCCAACTCCGGCTCGCTTCGCGTCACGGCTTCTCAACCATTCTGGCCAACAGCGTCCGCATCAGGACTGTAGGGCGCGCATGTAGTCGCCACGGCAGGTAGGGCAGGTGCATGTGCGAGGCCGTCCCCACCTACGTCATGACCGGGATCCGTCAGCAAGTCATCGACCTGCTGACCTCATGATCTCGCGACATACCCCGGGAGGACCCGGAGCCGCAATTGACACGTGCTTCCGGCTGGCCTTCAGCACCTTCATGGACTTCGCCACCTGGTCGCGGCATATGTCGCCCGCGCGGCAGATCACGTGGCGACGCCTGATCAGTGAGGTCGCGCATGCATGCACCACCTATCTCTTCGCGCCCGCACCTGACCTTTAGCCGTCCGCTGGCGTCTTCTGCCTCAGCACCGCGTGCGCGCTCTTCGGCGACGGCGCGGCCTGCGGATCAGCAAGACATCCCCGGAAAGAGGCGGACGCCAGGTCGGTTGTCCAGGACGACGAAGCTCACGCCAGGCCAGACCGGCGGGACGCGTAAAGGTCCGCCAGGAACTCCTGCCACTCTTCATCCGACTCGAACAGCCCGGGACGCGCCACGTTATCGACGGACTCGACCGGCCGCACTCCCTGACGGCGAGCCAGTTCCTCCACCGGAACTGGCTCATCCCGCGGAGGCTGCTCGGCGTGCTCTGCTCCGTGTGCGGTCACTGTCACCTCCCACCCATGTTGCTCCCTCCAGTGGACCATCTGGGCCTCCGGAGCCGTGTGCGTAGGTTCGAATCCTACTGGGGGCGCTTTTTCGAACAAAGTTTCAGAATACCCGAACTTCGGCGCGCCTCGCTGACCTGCACTTCTAGGACTTGGCGGCCAACTTCACTTCCGATGCCCGCCCGGCCAGCCACTCACGTAAGCCCCGCCGCAGGCCACAGCACTAGGGGATGAGTTTCGGTGATCAGCTTGTCCGGAAGTGACCGCTGTTCGCCCCGGTTCACAGCCCTACCGGGCACGTGGCGGGCACCGCTGGACCCGGGATTCGTGGCTACCTTGGGCCGGGGCCAGCGTCCCCGGCAAACGGTCTTTCCGGGGCCTGTAATTGCTCAGCTGCGAAGAAACTCGATCAAGACGGGAGCGAGCGCCGCGGGTTGCACGACGTGTGTCTGCCCGTCCAGCGTGCGGAGTTCTGCCTTGTGGATCACCTGGCTGATGGCCTGGGCGCTGTGATGCATGTATGCAGGGCTCGACCCGCCGCACAAGACAAGGACCGGAACATCCACCTGGGCTAGCCGGTCTGTCGGCACAGCGATACTCTTGCCGATGACCCCGGCGTGATCGTAGGCGAGCGTCGGCGCGATGGCTTCCAGTGCTGGCCAGAAGGGTGCCTGGCGCATGCCGTCCACCTGCTCGGCGGGCGTCCCGGTGCTCCGCATGAATAGTGCTACCGCATCACCGGGGCGCCCGGCTGCCAGTGCTTCACCGAGCTGGTCGAGATACTGGCTCCAGGCCTGCTGGGCTGCTGGCTCGTCGTTGTAGGGAGCCTCATACACCGCGACCTTCGGTACTTTGCCGCCGAGCTTCCGTGCGGCTTCGAGAGCCAGGCATCCTCCGGACGAATGGCCGTACAGGAAAGCGGTGCCACCGGCCTCGCTGATCACCGCTTCGATGTCTTCGATCTCCCGGTCCACCGCGTACGGCGGTGTATCCCCGCTGTCACCGCGGCCCCGGCGGTCGTAGCTGTAGACGGTGAAGTGCGGCGCAAGCAGGGTGACGAGCTCTGGCCTGGACCCGCTGGACCTGGTGCTCATGGCGCCGTAGACGATGATCAGCGCTGGGCCGGCGCCCGCTTGGTCGTAGCCGATGCTCGTTCCGTCCCCCGACATGACGTTCTTCATTGCCCGATCATCACCCAAGTCGTTCGGCACTTCGATGTACTGAGTAAGACGGCGGCAGATCGCTGGGCTCATCGGTCGCATAACGGCCTGCCAGGATCGCTCGATCAGCCAGGCAGCACAGCGCGGGGCCGGGGTGGATCGTGACGCTAGGGTGACGGGATGACAGGAGAACCGCGCTGCGCGGTGGGGGTGCCGAACGTAGGCCTGTTCGGTGACCCGCTGCTGCTGGTGGAGCTGGCGGTGGCGGCCGAGGAGCATGGCTGGGATGGCTTCTTCGTCTGGGACCACCTGCTGTATCACGATCAGCGCTGGGACGTCGCCGATCCGGTGGCGGTGATCGCCGCGGTCGCGGCGCGCACGGCGCGGATCAGGATCGGCGTCCTAGTGAACGTGCTGGCCCGCCGCCGGATCGGTGAGGTGGCGCGGGAGTCGGTGACCATAGACCTGCTGTCGGGGGGAAGGCTGGTCGTGGGGGCCGGGCTGGGGTCGCTGGCGGCTGAGTTCACCGCGTTCGGCGAGTCCGCCGATGCCAGGCAGCGGGCGGCGCGGCTGGGTGAGTCGCTGGGCCTGCTTGAGGCGCTGTGGAGCGGGGAACCGGTGACAGTGCGCGGGGAGTACCTGACCGCGGTGGATGTGCGGATGCTGCCGCGTCCGGTGCAGCGGCCGCGGATCCCGGTCTGGTGCGGCGGCCAGTGGCCGGCCAAGGCGCCGTTCCGGCGCGCCGCCCGCTGGGACGGGGTGATGCCCACGCATGCTGGCTACGGCCTCGGCCAGACCATGCCGCCCGAGGAGCTGCGGGCGGTCGTGCGGTACACGCGCCAGCACCGCACCGGGGACGGCCCGTTCGACGTGGTGCTGGAGGGACGTACCGACGGTGCGGCGCCCGGCCGCGGCGCCTCGCAGGTGGCCCCGTACCTGCAGGCCGGGCTGACGTGGTGGATCGAAGCGCTGGGCTGGTGGCGCGGTAGCCTGCAGGACGCGATGAACCGGGTCCGCCAGGGGCCGCCAGCGCTGACCCGCCACCAGCCTTGATAACGCTGACTAGAGCAAGGCGGAGGCGCAGTACTCCGGCTCCCCGAAGAGTCGTCCCCGACCGCGAGAGCGACGGTGCTACGTCGTATGAGCGAATTCAGTAAGCAGATCAATGCACGCCAGGTTGCCAGAGACGAATGCCGCGTACCTATTGGCCAGCTCATAGGCATCCTCTTTGGTCAGCGCCGGGTCATCCATGCTGATCGCGTACCCACCAGCATCCAGCAGAATATTCTGCTCGACCGGAAAATGCTCCTCAAGAGTCCAGGGCCTGGGAACTTGACACGCTTGGAAAGTGTTGAGTACCTCAGCGAGACGTTCTGGACTCCTTGCTCGGCCAGAAGGTTCTCCGCGCTGTTCTAAGCTCCGGCAGAGATATTTTCATCTTCATCAATCTCGCACTGCGCTGCCCCGACGCAGTCCCAGTAGCAGGTGTTCGAGGGCGTGCATCCCCACTCCTCAGCTAGCTTCCTGGCCTTCTCGTTCATCGTTCCTCCTGTATTTTTGAGTCGTTCGTCTTTCGTCCGCTGCCGGAAATGCTCGAGAACACGGGCCGCGACCTCATCCAACCGAGTAATTTCCGGCTTGTAACTGTGGGCGTCATTCCTATTCCTGCTTGGAATAGTGCGGATGGAAGAAGCAGAATGACTGCCCGGTAGGCCTCGGGGAGCGGCAAAGTCTTCCATCCGGCTGCTGGGATCGAGGATCGTGTTAAGGATTTCTTTCCCGGTTGCCTCCTGGCCTGCCTTGCGTCAAAGGCGCAGGGCGTCCGAAGAGACCGTGCCGCCACACTGGTGGCGGCACCCATATGCGAATGTCGCGGCCGCGGGCCCTGTCCCGGCCGCTGCGCTGCGGCCTCTCCCCCTCAGAGTCCGCCCCACCTGCCCGGCTTGTCTATTAACAATTAAGCGAAACAGTTAAGCGAACACTTGATGGTGGCCCGGACCGGGTATATCCGCCCAGCGCTCGGACGAGTTAGTCTGCAGCCGCGCAGGAAACGCCAACCATATCTATGTGCTCCCATGGGAGGTTTGCCGCGCGGCTCCGCCTGTCATCTTTGCCCGGCGGTATGACGCCCGGCGCGGGATAGACGGCCGCACAGCCCTTCCGCGGTTGCCGGGCGGAGCCGCAGGCCGTCCTCGTAGAGCCATACCGTGCCCCCGCCGCGATGGGAGACTTCCCGCAGGCCTGTGATCTCGTCGAGCCCCAGGTCGCGCTGCCCCAGGATGACGCTCCCGGTGTCGCGGATCGCCGCGACGTGCATCCATTAGGCGGCGGGGGCGGGCGCGTGATCGGCGCGGCCGGGCTGCTGCTCGTGCTCGCCAGGACCGGCGATGCCGCCTGCCCGGCGTGCGGCGCGGTCTCAGGCCGCGTGCAGCAGAGCTGTGGCCTGCAGGTTTGTCGGCGGATGTCGGTGAATTTGCGCACTACGTCACAGCGGCTCGTAGCCTCGTTGCGGGTTCCGATCTTTCCGTCGGCTCGAGCCGCGGCGTGTTCCTGCTCTGGCTGGTGTGCTATGCGCGGGTTTCAGCCTCCGGGGAACAGAACGTGACCTCGGGGTAGCGTGGTGACGGCTGGTCTAGCAGGGCTTCTGGTTTGCTGCGCAGGTGCTGGTCGAAGAAGGCCCGGACGTAGGCGCGGGTGATGTCCAGGGACCGGGCTCCGGGGAGGCCAGCGCCGACGTCGATGCCGACCTGATCGGCCAGTAGCGCGAGGTCGGTGAAGGAGGCGTGGATCGCCCCGGCAACCAGGAGCCACCGCTTCCAGCCGGTCAGGAGTTTCCAGTCGTGCTCCCAGGTGGTCACAGCACTTTTCTTTCCCGGGGTGCCCGGGGTGTAGTTGGACTGCTTGCCCAGGAAAAGAAACGGCCGTGACAGGCCCTCATCCGGGATCGTGGCGGCAGTGGCGCCGTCCATGTCGATGCCGGCGCGGACGCGGGAGTCAGCCAGCATGGCGGCGATGGCGGCCGCGCCGCCGATGGAGTGGCCGGCCATCGCCATCCGCGACGGGTCGATCAGCCCGGCGCCCGGCCATGCCGGGTGCGCGCCGGTCAGTTCATTGAGCACGAAGCAGACATCGGCTGCCCGGCCTGTCACCACCTTCTCCCAGAACCCGTTGCCCCTGCGGCGTATCTCACGGGCGAGGCAGGTGGTGACCCGCCCGTCGGGAAAGGCCGTGGCGAAGCTCTCGTACGTGTGATCAATTCCGGCCACGACGTAGCCGTGGCTGGCCAGGTCCTCGGCCAGCGCGGTGAGCGCGCTGCGGGAATTGGTGAAGCCGGGCGAGAGCACGACGAGGGGCAGGGCGCGCTGAAGCCCCGCCGGTTTGGCGTCGCTGACCGCGTTGGTCCGGGTCGTGCTCAGCACGCCGGGCGGCACGCCGGTGATGCCCCTGCTGGTGAGCTGGAGTTCGGACTCCGCTGGCGTCATGTACCAGGCTCGCCGCCCATCCGATGGCGTCGCCGGATACCACAGGGAGACCATCAGCTCTCGTGCGTTCACCCCCGCGGCCCAGGGATCAGGGCGGGAGGTGTCCCTCAGCCACAAGGACGTGGTGCCGACCGGGCACCGGCCGGTCGGCTCAGGCAGGCACGGCATGTGCCCCTGCGCGGCTAGCGCGTCACCGGCGTCTGCGGGAGTTCCCATACCGCCCATCATCACCGGCCGGCCCCTGCCCACGCCATCCGAAGACCCACCTTCGGGCCGGGGTCACCCACACGGCCCCGGGAGCGGCCGCGGCGCGCCAGCGGCTGGGCACGGTGAGCTCGACCTGGGCTTGGCTGGCGGGGCTTCAGTCCCGCCCTGCACCGGCTCACCGCCGCGGACCCGCTACTACCCGACCTCCGCGACGCCCTCACGCCCATCAAATGGCCGGGCGGTGCGCACTAATTTGATAAAAGTCGGGTTAAGATATCAAGCTTATGTTTGAATAATTCGCCACGGATGTCCAAGCGAAGGTGGTCCGAGCGCTCAAGCAGGTCCAGGAACAGCCCGTCGTCGACGTTAATCCCGCTCCCTGAGCCAGTCACCATCGAATGGCAGCGGGACTGGCCGTCAATGGCCTCCGGCTCAGGCTGACTGCATGCTTGGAGGTGCACGTTCTGCCAATTCCGGCCCTGCGAAGTTGTCGGCGCGGGCGATGAACGAGTCGAGCGGCGGACTTCTGGCGTCCAGGACCCCAGCGCCTGGTGTGCGATGGGCGTGGATCAGTCCTCTCTCCTGAGCGCCGGGCCCTGGTCATGTGCTTCGTCGCTGCGGAACAGCCGGACGTCCCAGGCCCTTCGGCGAATCCGGTCGCCGCGCCCTGCAGCGAGCCGTGTACCGCCACCGGTGACGGCAGCGTAGCCATCTCGTCGTACCAGACGCCGGCCGCGTCGGTGATCCGGCCGGCGCTCGCTCGGTGCGTGCCCTTCCCTCCCTGTCCCCGTATCCCGTTCTCGGCCCGACGACGAGGTGCCCCCCGGCCTGCGCGAGGCGGTGGCGAAGGCGCCCCCGGCCTCGCGCAGCTCCCACGCCGTCGGCCAGGACGACGCTCGGATCCGGGTTGAAGCCGGGGATCAGCGGGTTCGGGAACCTCATGTGAGCTCCACCTCCGCGGCCAGCGGCAGGTCGACCGCGGAGGTGCCGGCCCGGAGCTGATAGGCGCCGGGGTCGTAACGCCAGCCGTCCTGCCAGTAGGCCAGCAACCGGGTCGGCACGCTGAGGAGCACCTGTGCCCTCTCCCCGGCGGGCACCCGCGCGGGCGCGAAGCCGACCAGCCAGCGCACCGGGCGGTCGACGGCGGAGTCCGCGCGCTCCGCGTAGATCTGCACAATCTGCTTGCCGTCGCGCTTGCCGCGGTTCTCGACCTCGA
>JBEKCN010000234.1:0-6170 GCA_050014855.1 Streptosporangiaceae bacterium
CGCCGCAATGGCCGCGATGTCTCGTTCTGGACACCGGCCTATTCGCGTCAGCTAATTTACAAGGCGCTCGCGGAACGCGTCAGGACTCCGGCAGGGAATGGGCACCGACGCCAGCTCGACAGCGAGCCAATTACCACCGCACAGATTGCGGCCACCCTCCGGGTCGGCGAACGCCTGAACCACTCAGTGGCACTGTGCGGACCGCTTGACTTTCCCGAACGGGATCTAGCAGTGGCTCCGTACACATTTGGCTGCTGGCTCGGCGACGGGCGTACCGGTGGTGCCAACATCACCAGTAACGACCAGGAGATCCTCGACCGTATCCGCGATGACGGGTATGTAGTCACGCATCACCCCAGCACCCAATGGCAGTACACGATCTGGAACCGCCCCGAGCGCGAGCGGCGCATCGCTGAAGCGCTTGACCTGGCAGAACAGGGGATGAGCGTCGCCGGCGCTGCGGCCCACGCTGGTGTCGGACTTTCAGCTGTGTTCCGGGCAGCGAATGGCCGTTTCCCGCAAGGGCGCAGGGGAAGCTTCGTGTCAGCCTCTCCCCGCCGCGAGCGTTACCGGACTATGAGCGAGATTTTCCGCGAGGTGGGGCCAAAGCACATACCCGAGGCGTACCTGCGCGCCTCCATTTCACAACGCCGGGCCTTGCTTGCGGGCCTGCTTGATACAGATGGCTATTGCAGTCCTCAGGGGACGGTTGAGTTCGGGGTGACCAGCCGGGATCTCGCGTACGGGGTACTGGAATTGGTGCTAGGTCTCGGGTACAAGGCCACCCTGCGGACCAAACCGTGTCACGGTCGCGATGAGAGCCGTTCAACGGTTTACACCGTCGGCTTCACTCCGCACGAGCCGGTGTTCGGGCTCAGCCGGAAACGGGCACGGCAGTGCCAGGTCAAGCCAGCCAGCCCCGCGCGGCAACGATACATAGTCGGTGTACGGCCCGTGGAGTCAGTGCCGGTTCGCTGCATCGAAGTAAGCAGCCCCAGCCGCCTGTACCTGGCCAGCCGCTCATGCATCCCGACGCATAACTCCGTCTGCATCAATGGGCTGATCACCTCGGTGCTGACGCGCGCCACCCCGGACGAGGTGCGGATGATCCTGGTCGACCCGAAGCGGGTCGAGCTGAGCATCTACGAGGGCATCCCGCACCTGATCACCCCGATCATCACCAACCCCAAGAAGGCGGCCGAGGCGCTGGAATGGGTCGTGGGGGAGATGGAGCGCCGCTACGACGACCTGGCGGCCTCGGGCTTCCGGCACCTAGACGACTTCAACAAGGCGGTCCGGGCCGGCAAGCTGACCGCCCCGCCCGGCAGCGAGCGCGTCTACCGGCCCTACCCGTATCTGCTGGCCATCGTGGACGAGCTGGCCGACCTGATGATGATTGCGCCGCGCGACGTCGAGGATTCCGTGGTCCGGATCACCCAGCTCGCCCGGGCGGCCGGCATCCACCTGGTACTGGCCACCCAGCGGCCCAGCGTGGACGTGGTGACCGGGCTGATCAAGGCCAACGTCCCGTCCCGGCTCGCGTTCGCCACCTCCAGCCTCACCGACAGCCGGGTCGTCCTGGACCAGCCCGGCGCGGAAAAGCTGGTCGGGCAGGGGGACGCGCTGTTCCTGCCCATGGGGGCCAGCAAGCCGATGCGGCTGCAGAACGCGTTCGTCTCGGAGAAGGAAATCCGGGCTATCGTCGCGCACTGCAAGAAGCAGGCCGAGCCGGACTACCGCGAAGACGTGGCCGCGGCGCCGGAGCGCTCCCGGGAGATCGACTCCGACATCGGTGACGACCTGGAACTGCTGGTCCAGGCGGCGGAGCTGATCGTCAGCACCCAGTTCGGCTCCACCTCGATGCTGCAGCGTAAGCTTCGCATCGGTTTCGCCAAGGCCGGCCGGCTGATGGACCTGCTGGAAAGCCGGGGGATCGTCGGCCCCAGCGAGGGCTCCAAGGCGCGGGACGTCCTGCTCAAGCCGGACGAGCTGGGTGAAGTTCTCAGCTCGCTGCGCGGCGATTGAGCTGCGGCAGCCGGACGGCAAGGTAGCCTGCGGACGCCGCCGGATTTCCGCCCGATGGCGGTCACAGGTTAACAGCGGCTTCACCTCGGCAGCCCTCATGATGTCTACACTTGGTGATGGCTCCCGTACACGGAGACGATCATGACGACGCCAGTGGAGGCGCAGCGTGAGCATCGGTGACACGCTGGCGGAGGCACGCCGCCAGGCTGGTCTCACCGTGACGCAGGTCGCAGAGAGGACCCGGATCAGGGAGACCATCATCCGGGGCATCGAGCAGGACGACTTCTCGGCCTGCGGCGGCGACTTCTACGCCCGGGGGCACATCCGGAGCATTGCATCGGTGGTCGGCATCGATCCGGTTCCGCTCATCCGCGAGTACGACGAGGCGCACGGTGCCCCGGAAGCGATGCGGGCGGCGGACGTGTTCGAGCCGTCCACCCCGCTGCGGATCAAGGAACGGCGCTCGCTGAACTGGAGCGTCGCCATGATCCTGGCCCTGCTGGTGATCATCGGCTACGGCGCTTACCACCTCGTGTCGTCCTCCTCGTCCTCCCACGGCAAGGCGACGGCCGCCGCGCTGGCGGCCCCGACCCGGCACCCCACATCCAGGGCCAGCTCGTCCCCGACCCCGACCCGGACTGCGGCGCCCAGCAAGGATGTGATCATAAAGCTGACCGCGGTCGAGGACTGCTGGGTCTTCCTGACCAGTGACCAGGGCAACAACACCATCTACAGCGGTGTCGTCCCGGCCGGCTCCACCCAGACCTGGAAGGAGACCCGGACGGTCAGCCTGCGCCTGGGCAACCCCTCCGGGGTGGTGCTGACCGTCAACGGGAAGAAGCAGTCGCCGGGCACCAGCCAGCCGGTCACGCTCACCCTGGGCCCGGGCCGGGGGGGCTCCGGGCAGTCCGCGGCCGGCAACGCCAGCTAGCGCTCCTGCGACGGCCTGGTCCCGGCCGGTGACGCAGTGGCTGGCCCGCTCTTACTGCCGTTCCGGGATTTCTTAACAAGATTCGCTGCAGGCTCCCACCCTCCTCCGGCACTCCCCTCCGGGTGCTCCGCGGTGCCCCCGCAGTGCCCTCGCGGCGCTCGCCCGCGGCCCCCGCGGTGCCGGCGGTGCCGTAATCTGCCGGTGTGCCTTCCTCATCCCGCGGGTCCTCGCGTGCGCCGGGTTCGCCCGTACCCGGTGACGACGGCGCGGCC
Source organism: Streptosporangiaceae bacterium (assembly GCA_050014855.1). Lineage (GTDB taxonomy): Bacteria > Actinomycetota > Actinomycetes > Streptosporangiales > Streptosporangiaceae > Bog-532. The sequence continues at coordinate 3,229 of JBEKCN010000234.1, forward strand.
CGCCGCACCGTCAGCCTGATCACGCTCGGCTGCGCCCGGAACGAGGTCGATTCGGAGGAACTGGCCGGCCGGCTGGCCGCGGGCGGCTGGGAAGTCGCCGCCGACGGCGAGGACGCGAGCGTCGTCATGGTCAACACTTGCGGCTTCATCCAGGCCGCCAAGCAGGAGTCCATCGACGAACTGCTCGGCGCGGCCGAGTCCGGGGCCAAGGTCGTCGCGGCGGGCTGCCTGGCCGAGCGCTATGGCAGCGAGCTCGCCGATGCGCTCCCGGAAGCCCAGATTCTCAGCTTCGACGACTACGGCGACATCGCGACGCGCCTGGACGACGTGCTGGCCGGCCGGCGCAAGGCCGCGCACACTCCACGGGACCGCCGCACCCTGCTGCCGATCAGCCCCGCCGACCGGCCCAGCGGCGCCACGCCCGCGGCCGCCGCATCCAGCGGCCCAGGTGATCTGCCGGAGGGCCTCGCGCCCGCCTCCGGCCCCCGCCCCGTGCGCCGCCGCCTGTCGCACGGGGTCGTGGCACCGATGAAGATCGCTTCCGGGTGTGACCGGCGCTGCTCCTTCTGCGCGATTCCCGCGTTCCGCGGTGCGTACCTCTCGCGCCGGCCGCACGAGCTGCTGGCCGAGGCCGAATGGCTGGCCACTCGCGGCGTCCGGGAGCTGTTCCTGGTCAGCGAGAACTCCACCTCCTACGGCAAGGACCTCGGCAACCTCCGCCTGCTGGAGGAAGTGCTGCCGCTGCTGGCCGGGACCCCTGGCATCGACCGGGTGCGGATCAGCTACCTGCAGCCGGCCGAGCTGCGGCCCGGGCTCATCGAGGCCATCGCCGGCACGCCGGGCGTGGCTCCGTACTTCGACCTTTCCTTCCAGCACGCCAGCGGCTCGCTGCTGCGCGCGATGCGCCGGTTCGGTGACCGCGAGCGCTTCCTCAACCTGCTGGAGCGGATCCGGGCCATCGCGCCGCAGGCCGGCGTCCGGTCCAACTTCATCGTCGGGTTCCCCGGCGAGACCCCCGCCGACCAGCGCGAGCTGGAGCTGTTCCTCAGTAGCGCGCGGCTGGACGCCATCGGGATTTTCGGCTACTCCGACGAGGACGGCACCGAGGCCGCGTCCCTGCCGGGCAAGCTGCCCGCCGACGAAGTGGCCCGGCGCGTCGAGGAGGTCGCTGACCTCGCCGAGGAGCTGATGGCCCAGCGCGGCGCCGAGCGGATCGGTGAAACCGCCGAGGTCATCATCGAGGAGCGGCTCGGTGACGGCCTGTTCGAGGGCCGCGCCGCGCACCAGGCGCCTGAGGTTGACGGGACCACGACGGTCCAGGCCGGCGCGGACCTCACCCCAGGCCAGCTGGTGCGGGCCACGGTCGTTTCCTCCGATGGGGTGGATCTCGTAGCCACCGCCCAGGCTGTGCCGGAGGCCGCCCCAGCGGCCCGCTCGCTGGCGGACCGGCGTTGAGCACTCCCGGGCCGGCTGCGCAGCCGCCCGGGCCAGCCGGGGCGGATCATCGTCCCGTTCCGCCTGCCCACCTGCCGGGCGTCGCTCCCGGCCTGGTGAACGTGGCCAACGTGCTCACCATCGTGCGCATCGTCCTGGTGCCCCTGTTCGTGGTCTGCCTGGTCGCGGGCGGCACTGCGGAGCGGATCGCCGCCTTCGTGCTGTTCTGGATCGCCTCGGCGACCGACTTCTTCGACGGGCGCCTGGCCCGGCAGCGCGGGCTGGTGACCGACTTCGGCAAGATCGCCGACCCGATCGCCGACAAGGCGCTGACCGGTGCGGCGCTGATCACCCTGTCGGTGCTGCACGAGCTCGCCTGGTGGGTAACGGCGTTGATCCTGGTGCGAGAGGTGGGGATCACGCTACTGCGCTTCGCCGTCATCCGTCGTGGCGTGATCGCGGCCAGCCGGGGCGGCAAGCTCAAGACCCTGCTGCAGATGGTGGCGATCAGCCTGTACCTGCTGCCGGGGCCGTTCGGTGTCGCCCGCCCCATCATGATGGGCATCGCCGTCGCGGTGACGCTGGTGACCGGGGCGGACTATGTTCTGCGCGCGGCCCGGCTGCGCCGGGCGGACCCAGCGCCGTAGCCTCGGGGCAAGCACGGGACACGGCCACACCGGGGAGCGCAATGACCGAAAAGAGTCCGGTGAGCGACGACACGCAGATGCTGGCCACGCAGGTGATCACGCTGCTGCGATCGGCCGGGCAGACGGTCGCCGCCGCCGAATCGCTGACCGGCGGCCTCGTCGTGGCCGGGCTCACCACGGTCCCCGGGGCGTCCTACGCCGTCCGGGGCGGCGTCGTCAGCTACGCGACCGACCTCAAGGCCGCCCTGCTCGGCGTCCCCCAGGCGATGCTCGACGAGCACGGGGCGGTCTACCCCGGCGTGGCCGCGGCCATGGCCGACGGGGTGCGCCAGCGGCTGATCGCTACCTTCGGCGTGGCCACCACCGGGGTGGCCGGGCCAGATCCGCAGGACGGCCAGCCGGTCGGCACCGTTCACATCGCGGTCAGCGCGGAAGACGACACGGTGGTTCGCACCCTGGCGCTTGACGGCGACCGAGACCGGATCCGTAGGGTGACGGTAGAGCGCTCGCTGGCCCTCCTGCTCGGCCGTATCCGGGAAGACATCCGGTGATTACAGCGTTACGTCAGAAGCGAAAGGGACCGTTGCCGGCTCCCGGACTGGTCATCCGGACAGGTACCGTGGGGGGTAACGGTTCTGCCTCGGGAAGGAGTGCGACGATGGTTTTGCTTCGTCACTTGCTCGGTGACGTGCTGCGTCGGCTACGCCTGCGGCAGGGTCGGACCCTGCGAGAGGTCTCAGCCTCGGCCAGGGTCTCACTGGGTTATCTGTCTGAAGTAGAGCGGGGGCAGAAGGAGGCTTCCTCGGAGCTGCTGGCAGCGATCTGCAGCGCCCTGGGAATTCCTCTTTCTCAGGTCTTCCG
>JBEKCN010000235.1:0-6167 GCA_050014855.1 Streptosporangiaceae bacterium
CCGCCACCTCGATCGTGTGGGCCCGCCGCAGCAGCTCGGCGGCCGGGCGGGACGTCTCGGCCAGCGCGACCGCGTTCAGGTAGTCCGGCTGCTCAGGCCCCCCGACCGGAACGGTCTCGTACACCGGTGAAACAGCGGTGATACGAAGACCCCGGGTGGCGGCCAGCTCGTCCACAGCCCGCTGGAGTTCCTGGCGCCGGTCTCCCAGGTTGCTGCCCAGCGCGATGACCACCGGGACAGGGCGCTCGCGGCGGATGGTGACCGATACGTCACCGAACGGGAGACTGATCGGCGCGTTCGGCTTGTGCACGGTGATCTCGGCTTGCCGCACGGCCGGCTCGGCCAGGCACGCCTGCGCCAGCTGCTCCGCCAGCGTCTCGATCAGCTGGACCGGCTCACCGGCCACGATCCCAGCGAGCCGTTCGCTCAGCCCCGCGTAATCCACAGTCAGCGAGAGATCATCGGTCGCGGCGGCGGGGCGGGTGTCGACGGCCAGCACGGCGTCGATCAGGAACTCCTGGCCGTCCCGGCGCTCGCTGTCCAGGACGCCGTGGTAGCCCCGCACCCGCAGACCACGCAGTTCGATCCGGTCCGCTCTCATGAGCTGGCCTCCTGGGCCGCCCGCCAGGCCGCCGCCACCCGGACGGCGTCCGCGTTGGCCGGGACCTGGTGGACACGTACGCACCACGCGCCGGCCGCCGCGGCGAGCGCGGTCGTGGCGACGGTCGCGTCGTCGCTGGCGGCAAACGGCCGGGCCGTACCGTCGGCGGCCGCCAGCAGGCGGCCCAGGAAACGCTTGCGTGAGGCGCCGATGAGCACCGGGAAACAGCGTGGCCAGCCGCCGCGCCCGGGATCCTGGGCGAGACCCGGGTCCAGGCAGCCGATTTCCGGCAGAGCCGTGAGCACGCGCCAGTTGTGCTCACTGAGCTTGCTGAACCCCAGGCCCGGATCGAGCACGATCATCGACGGGTCGACGCCCTCGGCCACTACCGCATCGACCCGCCGGCTGAGCTCGTCCCGGACCTCGCGGACCACATCGCCGTAGACCGCCCTGGAGTTCATGTCGTGGCTGTGGCCGCGCCAGTGCATCACCACGTACGGCACCGACGCCTTGGCCACCAGCCGCGGCATGTGCGGGTCGGCGAGGCCGCCGCTGACGTCATTGACCAGCCGGGCTCCGGCCTCCAGGGCCAGCTCCGCCACCTGGGCGCGCATCGTGTCCACGCTGACCGGGACGCCGGATCGGGCCAGCTCGGTGATGACCGGCAGCACCCGGCGAATTTCTTCCTCGGCGGAGATACGCTGCGCGCCCGGCCGGGTCGACTCCCCGCCGACATCCACGATGTCCGCGCCCTGCGCCGCCAGGTCCAGGCCGTGGGCCACCGCGGCATCGGCGCCCAGCCACTGGCCACCGTCGGAAAAGGAGTCCGGGGTGACGTTGACCACACCCATGACCAGGCAACGGTCCCAGCTCGGCAGTCCCGGCAGCGTGCACCCCTGCCTCGTCACGGAACTGCTCGCCATGGACCCCAGCCTATGAGGTCCACCGCCCCGGCTCAGCTCCGTTCAGCGCCGGCGCAGGGCGCGCCGCAGCAGGCGGCCCAGGCGGCCCAGGCCCAGCTGGCGCGCGATCCGCCGCGGCTCGAGTGTCGGCCAGACCAGGAAGGCCTCGGCCTCCAGTGCGGCGAGCGCGATCCGCGGCGCATCCTTGGCGGTCGGGAAAACGAAGAACCTGGGCTGCCAGACAGGTGAGAACTTCGCGTTGAATTTATAAAGCGATTCGATCTGGAACCACTTGGAAAGAAAAAGGAGAATTGACCGCCAGGCCCGCAGTACCGGCCCCGCGCCGATACGTTCCCCCCGCTCGAGGGCGGCCCTGAATACGGCAAAGTTCAGCGAGATGCGCTTAACACCGAGGCAGGGCGCGGCCTTGATGGCTTCCACGATGAGGAAGTCGTTCAGGCCTGGCTGAGAGCCCCGGTCCCGGCGCATGAGATCGAGGGACAGGCCGTCGCTGCCCCACGGGACGAAGTGCAGCACGGCCCGCAGCGTCCCCTCGCACATCGCAGTCGCCATCACGCACTGGTCGTCCCCAGGGGCGCCAACCCGTCCCAGCGCCATGGAAAAGCCGCGTTCCGTATGGCTGCCGCGCCACGAATCGGCCACGTTGAGGATGGTGTTGATCTCCTCGCGCGGCACGTCGCCGACCCTGCGCACGTCAGCGGTATAGCCGTTGCGCGTCACCCGGGACACCATCTGGCGGACATTGCGCATGGGCCGGCCCGAGAGGCTGAAGTCCGCTACGTTGACGATGCCCTCGTCACCCAGTTCAAGGGCGGTGAGGTCGCCCTCGCGGCACCAGACCTCCGCGCCCAGTTCACTGCAGCCCATCACCGCCGGGGCCCAGGCGTGCCGGGCGGCCTGGTCGAGGAAGGCCTGGATCGCCCCAGGCCAGGCCTCGGGATCGCCGATCGGATCACCGCCGGCCAGCATGACCCCGGACACGACCCGGTAGCAGACGCACGCCTTCCCGGTCGGGGACCAGATGACGCTCTTGTCGTCGCGGAGCGCGAAATAGCCGAGTGAGTCCCGGTCCCCGTGCTTGGCCAGCAACTGCCGGATCCGCTCGGCGTCCACGGGGGTCAGCCGGGCCTTCGGCTCGGCGGGCCGCAGGAACAGGTAGGCCGTGACGATCAGGGTGAACAGCCCCAGGGCACTGGTCAGCAGGTGGTAGCTGTCGCCCCGGCCCTCGGAGACGAAGCCGATGGACCCGGAGATCCCGGCGATCTCCAGCACGACATCTTGCAGCCGGGCGGGAAATGAGTAGCTGCCGTTGAGCACGTTGGCGGACAGGTAGCCAAGGCTGATCGCGATGTCCGCGACCGCGAGCCCGACGAAAACCCAGAGGGCCACCCAGCGCGTCCGCCAGTCCCCGATCGCGTAGAAGTCCTTCCGGAAGTAGAGCAGCGTGCCGAGCAGGACGACGGCAACGACCGTCGTAGGGAGATGCGCCGTAAGGTCCCGGACCCGGGTGAAGTGGATCCCGATATCGAGGATGAGGAGGGCCGTGACCGCCTGCCAGGCCCGGCGTTTCCTGCGGCGCAGCCCGTGCGACAGCATCAGCAGGAGCAGTCCCACGAGCACGTCCGCGCTGCGGGCCGCGTTGGTCAGGGTACCGGGAACGTAGGTGTTGATCCGGTGCAGCCGGGCGTGAAAGCTCGGGGTGGCGAAGATCGCGAGAACGTCGGAGAGGCCGATCAGAAAGCACAGGAGGGCGGCGATGGAGGGGATCCACCGCCGCTGGCCCCGCTGGCTGTCCAGCCACGGGTGCTCAGAATCCTCCCCGAATACGGCTGTCCGCCCGGCCGTCTCGGTCGCGTCACTTTCGCTCATATGAAGGTTATCCAGGCCCCGAATCACGAAATTCAAGGTTAGCCAGGAACGTCCGGCACCGCTTACCAGCCGACAATAATGAATAGGTTTCCGCGAAATTGCGCGATCCGCCTATGTCCGCTGCGCCGCTTGCGTTCTCCATCGGTACCGCCCCCCTCAACACGGTACCTCTAAAACGGACCGCCGGACGGTGCGGTTCAGGGTCGGCGCAGCCGCGCGGGCCCGGATAAGGTCAGTGCGTGCCGCGCACCAGGCTCATGGCCTCGGCCCGGGTCCGGGCGCTGGTACGGAAGATGCCGCGCACGGCCGAGGTGACGGTCCTGGCTCCCGGCTTGCGTACCCCCCGCATCGACATGCACAGGTGCTCGGCCTCGATCACCACGATCACCCCCCGGGGCTCCAGGTTGGCCACCAGCGCGTCCGCGATCTGGCTGGTCATCCGCTCCTGCACCTGCGGCCTGCGGGCGTAGATATCAACCAGGCGAGCCAGCTTGGACAAGCCGGTGATCTGCCCTTTCTCGTTCGGGATGTACCCGATGTGGGCGACCCCGAAGAACGGGACGAGATGGTGCTCGCAGGTCGCGTACAGCTCGATGTCCCGTACCAGGACCATCTCGTCGTGGTCAGCGTCGAAAACCTTGGTCAGCACGTCCTCGGGCCGCTGGCGCAGCCCCGCGAACTGCTCCGCGTACGCGCGGGCGACCCGGGCCGGGGTGTCCACCAGCCCGTCCCGTTCCGGGTCCTCACCGATGGCCAGCAGGATCTCGAGCACGGCCCGCTCGATCCGGGGCTGGTCGATCTCAGGCGGTCTCGCCTCGCTCATCGGATGGCGTCCTGGGAGGCTGCGCGCCCGATCATGCATCGCCGTCCGGACGGTCCCCGTAGTCATACGGCTGGCCCGGGCCGGGGAAGTCATGCGGCGCACCGGCCGCGGGACCACCGGGAAGCTCACCGGGGCTACCGTTGGAGGTGTAGCCGAGGGCCTGCCCGTTCCCCTGGATCGCCGCGCCGTTCTTGCTGTCCGACGCGGCGGCGAGCGCGAGCTCCTTGGGCGTGAGGACGGGCGGCCGATCCGACGGCAGCCGCTTGCCGTATCCGGTGTAGGAGCCACGGAGCGGCCGCTTCTGCACCGTGGCGAAGACTTCCAGGACCTCCTTCCTGGACAGGGTTTCCTTGTCCAGGAGCCGGAGCACCAGCTGGTCGAGGACGTCCCGGTACTCGACCAGCACTTCCCAGGCCTCATCGTGAGCCGACTCGATCAGCCTGCGCACCTCTTCGTCAATGGCCGAGGCGATCTCCTCGGAGTAGTCCCGCGCGTGCGACCTCTCCATGCCGAGGAACGGCTCGGTGTCGCCGCTGCCGAACTTGCGCGCGCCAAGCTTCTCGCTCATCCCGTACTGGGTCACCATCCCGCGGGCGACCTCGCTGGCCTTCTCGATGTCGTTCGCGGCACCGGTGGTGGGCTCGTGGAAAACCAGCTCCTCGGCGGTGCGCCCGCCCAGCAGCATGGCCAGCTGGTCCCACATCTCGGCCCGGGTCACCAGGACCTTGTCCTCGGTCGGCAGCGCCTGCGTGTAGCCCAGGGCCCGTCCGCGCGGGATGATCGTGATCTTGTGCACCGGGTCGGCGTTTGGCATCGCATGACCGACGAGGGCGTGGCCGCCCTCGTGGTAGGCGATGATCTTCCGCTCCTTCTCGGAAAGGATCGCGCTCTTGCGCTCCGGGCCCGCCATCACCCGGTCGATCGCTTCCTCCATGGCCGCCATGCTGATCTGCTTGCCGTTGGTCCGCGCGGTCAGCAGCGCGGCTTCGTTGATCACGTTGGCCAGGTCAGCGCCGGTGAAGCCGGGTGTCCGGCGGGCGATGATGTCCAGGTCCGCGTCGGGCGCGATGGGCTTGCCGCGAGCGTGCACCTTCAGGATGCCCTTGCGGCCGGTCAGGTCCGGCTGGGCGACCATGATCTGGCGGTCGAACCGGCCGGGACGCAGCAGGGCGGGGTCGAGGATGTCGGGACGGTTCGTCGCGGCGATCACGATCACGCCGCCCTTGGTGTCGAAGCCGTCCAGCTCGACCAGCATCTGGTTGAGGGTCTGCTCACGCTCGTCGTGGCCGCCGCCCAGGCCGGCGCCGCGGTGCCGCCCCACCGCGTCGATCTCGTCGACGAAGACGATCGCGGGGGCGTTGGACTTCGCCTGCTCGAACAGGTCACGGACCCGGGAGGCGCCGACACCGACGAACATCTCCACGAAGTCGGAGCCGGAAATCGAGTAGAACGGCACGCCCGCCTCGCCCGCGACGGCTCTGGCCAGCAGCGTCTTGCCGGTTCCGGGCGGCCCGTACAGCAGCACGCCCTTGGGGATCTTCGCGCCGATGGCCTGGAACTTGGCCGGGGCCTGCAGGAATTCCTTGATCTCCTGCAGCTCCTCGATTGCCTCATCCGCACCGGCCACGTCCCCGAAGGTCGTCTTGGGCGTGTCCTTGGTGATCAGCTTCGCCTTCGACTTACCGAAGTTCATCACCCGCGAGCCGCCGCCCTGCATCTGGCTGAGGATCAGGAAGAAGAACAGGGCGATGATGATGTACGGGATGAAGGATTCGAGAAGACTCCAGACCGAGCTGCCGGACGGTATCGCTACCGTGTAGCCGTCAGGGAGGTTGCCCGCGTCATACTGCTTCTGCAGCTCCTGCTGGAGGGCGAGCCCCTGGCCGCTGACCCAGTCGGCCTCGTATTCCTTGCCGCCCTTGGTCGTCACCTGGATGGTCTGGTTCTTGTC
>JBEKCN010000236.1:0-6153 GCA_050014855.1 Streptosporangiaceae bacterium
CCGCCGTGACGTTGGTCATCGACGACACACCGGAAATGCGGGGGTTCAGCTCACCGAGGTAGACTTCGCCCGTGTCGAGGTCGACGAGGACGTCGACCTCGAAGAAGCCCTTGTAGCCCTCCTGCCCGAGCCGGCCACCGAGCCGCCGGACGAGTTCGGTCGCCTTGGCACGGTGCTCATCCGACAGCGCCTCCGGGAACAGGTCGTTGCCGCACCACCCGCCCTGGTAGGGGGTGAGCTCGGGGTAGCCGGTGAGGTCGGTCATGAACGGCCCGACGACCGTCCCGTGCCGAGTCAGCACGGCCTCCACCGCGACGGCCTTGTTGCTGATCCGCTTCATCACCTTCGCCTCGCGGCCGACGATGCCGCGGGCATGGGAGGCCCAGTCAGACTCCGAGGCGACGAAGAAGGTGGTCTTCCCGGAGTCGCCGTAGGCGGTCTGCACGACGAGGTCGGTGCCCAGTCCCGCATCGACGGAGACGCGGACCAGCGTCTCCCACGAGTCGACCTCCACGAGCACGTTCGGCACGCTTCGGGCGCCGGCCTCGTTGCCGAGAATCGTTGTCACGATCTTGGAGTCCAGGCGCCGGCGCAGCTCATCGGACGGGAGGATCATCTCATACCCCAGCTCTGCGCAGATCCGCTCCGTCTCCTCGTCGAAAAACACCATCGCCACCTTCGGACGGCCACCGCGGGAGGCGATGAAGGCCTGCACCTCCGGATCGCGGAGCAGGTAGTTGTTGATCCCCTCGCTGCTCTCGAATTTCACGTACGGCTTGTGCTTCGGGCTAAACACCCGCGGGTGCCCGCCGTCCCAAGAGTCGAAGTAGGCGACGTAGCTGAAGTTGCGGACCCAGCGGTCGATCCCGAGCAGGTTGAAAGCGGTCGCCCCGAAAAAGTAAACGGGTGCGGTGTTCTCGCGGAAGAATCCGCGAATCTCGGAGATCCCGTTGAGGCGCCGGCGGGCGGCGGACGGGACACCGCACGACGGCTCGCTCACTGGCGCACCATCCTTGTGTCAGTGGTCTTGGATGGATCACTGACACCCCCGTGGCGCCGCCAGGTCATCGCCCTGCCCGCTTGACGTTCTTGACGTCCACCGTCAGTTCTGCGACGCCTGGCGGCTACCCGGGACCCGCCGGCCGTCGACAGGCCTGGGCGCCCCCAAGCGCCGGAACCGGTCACCGTCGCGTACCTGAATACCACGTAGCTGACCGCCATGATCGCTATGGGGGCGAAGACCGCACGAGGCACGTTGCGCCGCGGGTCGCCGGCCTGCCCGGCCAGGGCAGCGGAGTCCTCCCAGCCGGTGAACCGGCAGACGGCGACCGGGAAGCCGGCGGTCAGGGCGCAGAGGCGCCGCCCGCGTCCGACGCTGGCCGGCGGGCTCCTGGGCTCGACAAAGGGCGCAGGTTCTTCGCTGCTCACGGCCGGCCCTCCAGATGCTCTGGCATCCGCACGTGCCTCATTGCTGACGTGCCCGTTTCATTCATCAGATCAAGCCCGTGTGAGGTGTCCAGCCGATGCAGGTAAACATTGGATGAAATGGGTGATACCACGCCCCCACGCCGCCCCCACGGTGAGCCGCGAACTCCCCGACCGGACCCTGATCCTCGGCGGAGCGCTGTCCGCGGGGGGTGGCGCAAGGGAGTCCCGGCGCAGCAGCGTGAGTACCTGCCGCTGACAGAAGAGGTCGTCACCGCCCAACGACCCAGCCGATGGAGCCGGAACGTGACAGCACAGGCTTTCCAGACGATCACGCCCGGGATCTTGCGTCACTCACGATGTCGGTCACCGTCACCGTCACCGAGCGGTGCTGGCTGGCCTCGGCTGCCGTGATGACCTGCTCGACCGCGCTGGCCTCAGAGCTTCCATCGGCTGAGGCGACGAGCAGCGTGTCGGTCGTTGCGGCCGGGTTGATCACCAGCGCGGCGCTGACGGATTCCTCACCGATAAGGCGGCGGGCGGCCGCCTTACTGCCGGCCGCCGTCGCGTGCAGCGGGGCCGAAGGAATCAGGTTGAGCTTGGTCACCAGTTGGCCGGACTCCGGGGCAGGCGCGACCACGGCGACGGGGATGCCGCGGCCGGTGCCGTCGGCGTCGAGTTTGGCGAGCTCGCTGTCGACGTTGACCGAATGGGTGCCGTGGAAGTAGACGTTCTCGTGACGGGTGGGCCAGATGTGCGCCAGCGCGGCGTCGTCGATATCCCGCCCGGCGGCCCGCGGCACTACACCAGCACGGCACCGGCCACCGTGGCCAGGACGCCAGCGGCGACCATCCGTACTGTGCGGCAGGACACCCATCCACCCTTCCGCATCTAATCCCAGCAGTCCTTGCCCACTACCCAGGCGGTGTGCTTGGACCCTCATGGACCGGCTCGCTTTCCTCCCCGCCCGGCTGCCTGTGCCCCCAGCGGTTTTCTGCCCAGGCCCGAAACCAGGCGTCGTTGAACCAGCGCCCGAACAACTGGCCGCCATAGACGACCCAGCCGACGCCGATCAGCCACGACTGCACGATCAGCACGGTGCCCAGCGCCCCGTAGGTGACCGCGTTGCTGACGATGAGCGGCTCGAAGACCAGGGCGGAGAAGGCCCGCAGGCCAGCCAGGAACGCCACCGTCGCCACTGCGCCTGGCATCGCCGCCAGGTAGCTCACCCGGCCGCCGACCAGGAAGCGAAGCCCCCACCAGAAAAAGGCGATGCCGAGCACTGTCGCTGCCGAGACCCGGCTCACCGTCTCGGCCGGCGCATGGCGTGTCACAGTGCCCACCGTGGCCGCCGCGTAGATGTAGGCGATGAAGACGATCACCCACACCGCCTGACGCCAGATCTTGTGCCACGGCCCGGCGGGAAGGCCCCAGACCCTTTCGAACCCGGCCTGCACGCTGCCCGCGAACGTCACCCCGAAGACGCCCAGCAGGAACAGGCTGAAAACGCTCGTCGTGCTCAGGACCTTGGCGGGTGCGGAAAAGACCTGTCCCACCGCGCGGGCAGAGGAGCCGGTCAGGCCCATGCCGTAGACCACCCATACGGCTAGGCCGTGATGCGTGGCGGCGCTGGCGGCAGCGACGACGACGAGCAGGGGGAACACGGTGAGCATGGCCAGGGCGGCGAAACCCATGGCCCGTTCCATGAGTTCAAACTCCTTGCCGCTCCGACGGAGGTCTTTGAACCGGAGGTCGTGCCAGACCCACTCGGCGCCCCGGAGCACTGCGCGGTGCACCGCCCCGTACAGGACCGGGCTCATCTGCCGGCGAACACGCCCATTGCGCCGCTGCTGCATCACGCTACCCCCCGGTTGGACAGCGCCCTGGGCCGCGAAAGCCACGACTCCGGCAAACCAATCGTTGTGTCATCACGGAGTTAATTTTGCTAGAGGCCAAGGATCGCGGCGCCGACCGGCCCGTGGCCCAGGCCGTGCGCCGCGTTGGCCGCCGGCGTCGCCCCGATGCCCAGTCCGAGCAGCCACCTCGCAGGAGCCGGAACCGGCACCTTCCGGCGCGCCGAGTCCAGCAGCATCGAACTGGCGTAGATCAGCCGCGGACCAGGCCGGCCCATCGACTGGAAGATCGACAGCCGGTAGCAGGCCTGGCGGACCAGGCCCGCGGTGTACTCACTGCCCCTGTCGGTATGCATGATCACGCCGGCGACCTGACCGCCGCGCACCTCCGGCATAACCCCAGCCCACGCCAAAGTCAACAAACCACCGTTAGCAACGAGTTTTGCCGCAGCGGGGCCGTTAACTCTTATTGGTCAGGTACATGCCTCGGTGACTCCACGGCCAGCCACTCCAGCGTCCGTCACAACCTGCATTGCCGACGTTCGCGCTCAGGGCCGAACTGATAAATTAGGTATCCGATGACCGAGCATCGCTGAGATTTTTCATTGGGGTGACCGATGACCGCTGTGATGCTGAACAGGTCCGCCCTGTGATGGCGGCAGACCTGGGGCTAAATGCCCTTGTGGCCGGACGGGGGGACCTATTGGCCACGGTCGCCGGGCAATTGCCGGGGATCGGCTACCAGGTGTGGCGGGAACCCGACGGCGTCGCCGCCCTGGCGGCACTTGACCGGGGTCCGCTGGACCTGGTCATCGTCGCCTGGGACGCGCCCGGCGGGGACGCGGAACGGCTGTGCCGCGCGATCCGGGCCAGTCCGCGGCATCAGGACCTGTACATCCTGCTGCTCGTGCCCGAAGACAGTCCCGGGCTAGAGCGGGCGACCGACATCGGCGCGGACGACTACCTGACCGTGCCGTCCGGGGAAGACGCGCTCCTGGCGCGGATCCAGGCTGGCGGCCGCCAGGCGACGCTGCGGAACAGCGAGGACCGGCTGCAGGCGCTGATCACCAACGTGCCCGGCGCCATCTACCGCTGCGCCAACGACGCCGACTGGACAATGAAGCTTATTAGCGACGAAATCGTGCGCATCTCGGGCTATCCGGTTAGCGACTTCATCAACAGCGAGGTCCGCTCGTACACCAGCGTCATTCACCCCGACGACCGGGAACAGGTCGACAGAAACGTCCAGCAAGCGGTGCAGCAGGGGCAGGTCTTCTCCCTCGAGTACCGGATCGTGCGGGCCGACGGCACCCTGGCTTGGGTGCTGGAACGAGGTCAGCAGATCCGCGATAGCAACGGCCGAATCTGGCTGGACGGGGTGATCTTCGACATCACCGACCGCCGGCAGGCCGAGGAGGGGCTGCGGGCTTCGCTGCGCCAGCTTGCGATCGTCGAGGACCGTCAGCGGATCACCCGCGACCTGCACGACGGCGTCACCGGGTCGCTGGTCGGCCTGGGGGCCATCCTGCGGGCGCTCAGCGCGGCTGCGGACGACCCGGGCAAGGTGCGCGACGCCCTCGCTACGAGCGTGGAGGAGATCAACTCGATGATCGACGACATCCGCGACTACATGCGGCAGTTACACTGGTCATTCCGCTAGTCCACCGCTCTATATTGCAGCGAGCTAGCCTGTCCTCTATATTCAGCAAGGCTTTGACATCAAATAGGCCAATAGTTACTTTGAGGTATGCCGCATTAATGGTCTAACGCAATGTCGGTCCGGGAAGCGCCCGCTAGGCGGCACTGCTGAATGGATCAGTGCGGCGGGCAGTGGGGGATGGCCGTATGGATCTGGTCGGGGGTCGCGCGGGAGCTCTGATCTCCGTGTTCCTGAGCTCGGCAGCAGAGGACATCGAACAGGCTGAAGTCGTTCGGAAGCGGCTTGACCGGCTGGGGTTCGAAATCGTCCGGCTGCAGCACGGAGCGTCAGGCCCGGGCACGGCCGAGCGCATCGAGGAGGCCGTCGGCGGTGCGTCGGCGTTCCTGGCACTGCTTTCCGACCACTACCTCGCCTCAGCGTGGTGCATGGCCGAGGCGGCGGCGGCGATCAAATCGGAGGAGCAGTTGCGGGCCGCGCAGCCGCCGGTCGCCTTCATCCATGTCCTCGAGATCGCCAGGACCCAGGCTCCGGAAGCGACCGCGCTCTCCATCTATGTCCACCTGAATGCGGCCGGAACGGCCCCGTTGGACGCCGCCCTGGACGAGCTGCGCCGTCGTCTGAGGCCGGCCGCCGAACTCGGCTCGCACAGTTCGGTGATCGCCGGCAGCCAGCATGAGCCGCCTGAGTTCCACAACCGCCGGGAAGAGCTGGACAAGGTTGTCAACGGGCTGACCGATTCGGGCGGTCCGCATTTCTGGCTTGTGGTCGCACCGCCGCAGCTTGGCAAGACGAGGTTCCTGGGCCAGGTGCTCCATGAATTGCAGACCAAGAACGCGGACGCAGCACTTAAGGTCGAGTGGGAACAGCGCAGCGTCGACCTTCGCCTCCACCCCGATGCGCGCCGTGATTCCGGGCAGCTCCTGGCTCGGATGTTCGGCCTGAGCGAGGCTGTCCCGGCCAGTCCAGAGGCGCTGCGGAGCCTGGCGCGCGAGATCCGCCGGAAGAATGTGTCCCTGCTTTGCACCTTGGACAGCGCTGAACTGCTCGAAGCCGCAGCCGCCGAGCGCTTGCGCTCATGTCTGAGCAAGCTCTATAAACTCATCCCCGATGGTCGGCCGGCCATGCGATTTGGCCTGGTGATCGCGAGCCGCAGCGTGGAGGAGTGGCGTGGGGTCTGGCCCGCCCCGCGCATCAGTGACCTGTCCCTGACCGGCT
>JBEKCN010000237.1:0-6151 GCA_050014855.1 Streptosporangiaceae bacterium
GGCCTCGGGGCGCAGGTCCTGTCCGATGGCGACTTCGGCCTTGTTCTCGGCGTCGTGCCAGAGTCGCCGCTGGCGTTCCGCGTTACGGACATGCAGGGCCTGTACAAGAGCGACCAGAAGGTCCTCGCCGGGCTCATCCTGACCGGGCTGGCGGCCTTCGCCTATCCCAGCGCGCAGGAACTCGACGAAGACCGGCTCCGTCCAGTCGAGGTGGCGGAATTCGACGCCTGGCTCCGGGACCTGTGCGAGCGGCTCCGCTCGCACGACGCGGGCGGCGAGGTGATCCCAGAGGACGGCTTGGACGCGGCTTGGCGAATCTACCTCGCTATGCCAGCGCTGGACCTCAGCACGGGCACCGGCCAGCCCACCAATAAATGCACCCGGTACTGGATCCGGAAGATGCCTATCTGGCTCGTCGGCCAGGGAATGGCCCGGCCGGACACTCTCGTCGACGACAGGTGGACCCTGACCGAGCGCTTCCGGATCCATGCCAGGGAGATCGCCCTCGAGCGCGCCTACACCTTCATCGCGGAACTTGGCCGCAGGCAGGCCGGCACCGCCGGGCCTGACCAGGGAGGCCAGCCGTGACCTACAAGCTCGCCGCGCTGCGCTTCCGCTCGGTAGGGGAGCGGTCCGCGCGGTTCCAGGACCTCACGCTCACGTTCACGGCCCCGGCAGACGGCGGCAGCGAGCCGCAGGACTCCGTCATCTGGCTGCACAACGGCGGCGGCAAGTCCAGCATCCTGGCGCTGCTGTATGCCCTGCTGCTACCGCGCGCCGCCGACTTCATGGGGCGCGCGGTCAAGCGGAGCCTGACCGATTACAGCGACGGAGGGGACACCGCGCACGTGATCGCGGTCTGGGAGCCGGCGGGCGCGTCCCGCACCCTGCTCGGCGAGGCGGACGGGCTGCTGGTGACCGGGGCGGTGCACGAGTGGACCGACCTGAGGAGACCTGCCCAGCCGGAAGCGTCGCGGGACCGACTCACCACTCTTTACTACACGTTCCACGCCGTTCCGGGAGCCCTGGACCTCACGACGCTGCCGTTCACCGATGCGACGGGGCATATCCGGCGGCTGACGGAGTTCCACGACGCCCTCCGGGAGCTGGCCCGCCCGTACGGCCAGCGGGCGAGCTTGGTCGCCGTCGACAAGCAGCACCAGTGGCGGAGCGCGCTAGGCGATCGGCACCTCGACCCCGAGGTGTTCCGCTCCCAGAAGCAGATGAACCACGTCGAGGGCGGAGTGGAGGACCTGTTCCGGTTCTCCTCGGCGCAAGAGTTCATCGACTTCCTGCTCGACCTCACCGTGGCGCCCGACTCCGTGACCGGCATCGCCACACGGCTGGGCCAGGTGAGCAAGCAGTTGGCGGCAAAGCCTGCCAAGCAGGAGGAACAGTGCTTCTGCACCCTGGCGCCGCGAGTCCGTCACGGCCATCGAGCAGCTGCGCCGTGAGCCGCCGCGCCGGACCCTGCCCGTGCGTCCCGCGACGGCGACCGCGGCCGACGAACTGGCGTCCCACCAGGAAGCCAGCTCGTCGGCCGCGGGCGAGCGCCTGAATGCGGCGGAGATCCACCTCGACCGCATCGAGAAGAGCAAGCGGGAGTTCACGAGCCGCAAGGAGCAGTTCACCACCCTCCTCAGCGGCTTGCCCGACGCGGCGCAGGCCTCGCCGGGCGCGGAGTTCGCTGGCAGCGTGGATGACGGCCGCACGGCGGCCGTAGCGGCGCGCCAGCGGATGACCGACGAAAATTCGCGACTCGCCCAGGCTCAGGAGACGCTCACGGCGGCCATCGACAAGCTCCGGCGCACCAGCGGGGACTTCCCGAAGATCTCCGGACCGGTGAAGGACCGCGTCATGCATGACGCGCCGGACGTGCTCGGCCGGAACGCCCTGGGCCTTGCCACCCAGCTGCGCCTGCGGGCTAGCACCCTGGAAGGGGAGTTGGCGGCCATCGCCAAGGACCAGGGCATCCTCGCGGACTCGCTTGCGGGGGTCGTGCGGGACAGCATGGAGACGCTGGCGAAGGCGGAGCGCAGTTCGCGGATGGGCACCGCTCCCGGCGCGTGGGCGGACAGGAAGGTGCTCCGCATCGGCTTCGAGCGGCCCGACGACGGCGTCCTGCACGCGTACGCGGAGCGGGTCATCGACCGGGTCATCCAGAAAGGGCTCATGCCCGAGGGCATGCCGCTGCTCAAGGAAGCTGTCCGCGAGGCGGCCGGGCCGGGCGGGTTCACCGTCCGGGTGCTAAAGCCAACCGAGGACACCACCCCGGTCACCGAAGACATCAGCCGCCTGGCCAAGTGGAGCGGCGGCGAGAAGCTCACCGTCTGCGTGGCGCTGTAGTGCACGATCGTCGCGCTGCGCAGCGCCCGCACCGGGCGCGGCACGCGCCCCGGCGGGGTTCTGCTGCTGGACAACCCGATCGGCCGAGCCTCGTCGGCGCACCTCGTGCGGCTGCAGCGCGACGTCGCGTCCGCGCACGAGGTCCAGCTCATCTACACGACGGGGGTGAAGGACCCGGCCGCGGTGATCCAGTTTCCGAACGTCATCCGGCTGGACAACCGGCAGGGCGGCACCCAGGGCCGCCACTACATCGTCGCCGACACAGACGGCGCGGGCGGGAGCCTGATCACCGGAGTCCGGGTCGCGCACGCGGACCATCGTTGGGACGCATCAGAAGCGGCGGGAGAGGGTGCGCCGTGAGCCAGCCGCTGTCCCCGCTGGCCGCCCGCCTCGCCCTGCAGGTTGCCGCCGCCCGGAACAAGCGGATCCTGGTAGCGGAGCTGTTCACCGCTGCGCAAGAGCATGACCTGAGCCTGGTCGGAGACCCGGCCGCGCGTGCCCGCTTCCGCCAGGCTCTAGACGAGCTCGTGGGCGCGTCTCTGGTGACGCTCCCGTCCGCTGCCTCGCGGTCCGGCTGGGAAGCCATCGTCGAGCCACCGCTTCCCGTCCAGGTCACACGCGTTGACCGCGAGGCAGCGGGGCTGGCCGTTAGGCCCGCGCCGCGCGTATGGCCAAGTGCACTGGAAGCGGCGGGCCGGATCGCCAACCGCCCCGATGAACACGCGCTGCTGGAGCGCGTCGCCCGCTGGCTACGGGACAACCCGGCACCAGTCCGGATACCAGTCGGCGAGCGCTCGGCGGAGCTGTTCGACGACGAGAAGGCGCTCGGCCGGTACCGGAAGACCAGGCTTTTCACTTCTGGTGCGCTTACCCTGGACCTGCTGGCCTGCTACGACCCGCCGCTTCCGTTCGCCTCCCAGCATGTGCCGGGCAACGGTCCCGTGGCCTTGCTCGTCGCGGAGAACCTGGCCACTTACACCTCATTCCTCACGGCCGCGAGAACTCTGGACGTGACGACCCGGCCCAACCTGCACGTCTCCTGGGGCATCGGCGGCTCGTTCGAACAGAGCGTCCTGAGCATCCCGCTGTTGGACCCGTTGCCCCGGTATGTCCGCTACTTCGGGGACCTCGACCTGGCTGGACTTGGGATCGCGGCCCGTGCGACCCGCCAGGCGGCCGAGGCCGGTCTCCCGCCGGTGCTCCCCGCCATCGCTTGCTATCGGTTCCTGCTGAACGGTCCCCGGCACTGGCGGCGGCCCGACGACAGCAACCGCGTCGGCCAGCCAGATTACGGGGACGCCTGCGCCTGGCTGCCCCCGGAACTTCGCCCCCGAGCCAGAGAACTCCTGGCATCAGGCGAGAAGGTAGCCTAGGAGCACCTCGGTCTCCAGGCGCTCCTGGGTGATCCGACCTTGATAGCCGGGTTGGCCTCTTGACCGCGTCAAAGGACCCGCTGGCGTTTAGCCAGGACTCTACGCTGTCCTCGCAGGGCCGATTGTGCCCTTCATCGCCAGTGATGCCCGATCATCGTTATCCGTCGGGCGGTTCGGGGTCATAGTGCGGGCAGTAGCTCGAAGGCGGCGCAGTGCGTGGGTGCTTTCAGAGTGCTTCGGGAAGGAGCCTGAACGCGGAGACATGCCTTGGGCGGACGATGCTGAAGTGCTTGCGGTCCACCGTCGCGACCTCCGTCAGGTTTAGGCGCTCGGCGATCGCGATCACGGCCGCATCGACGATGCCGAGGGGAAGGCTCACGTACTGCTCGACGAGTTCCGCGATGCGCGAGATGTCCCCTTCCTCAACTTCAGCAACGTGGAAGCCGTTGCCGCCGAATGACTTGAGGAAGGTGACCTCCGCGTGTGGCCCGACGCGTGACTGGAGTAGGTAGCCGATCTCGCCTAGGACAGGAGACGGAACGAGGAGCGGCCCCTCGGCATCGCGCATTAGTGCGAGGCACGCGGCGTGATAGTGGTCCTTCACGTTGCCCGCAGCGAGCAGGACACCTGTGTCGCACAGCAGCATGTCAGCGGCCGAGTTCGGCCCGCAGGATCTCCTCTGACCTCTCCGCCAGATCCGGATCGGACTCGAAGGACGCGAAGAACGGCAGGTCACGTACGCCGTGAGCGGCGTCAGCCCGGCCCCGGATCAGCTCAAGAACCGGCCGAACCTCCGCTTCGGGAAGCTCGTCCACTAGGTGATGCAGTTCCTCACGCATCGCGCTCATGCAGCCAGTCTAGGAGCACCGGCTGGAGAAGGCAGCGCGCCTTGCCGGAGGGGCGAGAGCTCCGTGCTCCGACGCGAGATCTGCGGCCGGGCGGCCCGAGGCTCATCTCAGGCGGGCCGCGCCTAGTGCCGATGCGGCCCGTGGGTGCTCCAGCCATGCATGTGCGGCTGGAGTTCTTCGTGACTGTCAAGAGGTGACCTTCTCTAGGCGCAGTGGCCCGTTCAGCGGGTCCGTGCGCTCGGCGTGCTCGCGGATCCACTCGGCCCACTCGCGTGCCGCCCGCGCGGCGGGGGCCTCCAGGGCCGAGTCACGCGCGTCGATCTCGTCGGCGTACGCGCGCATGGAGGCCGCGGCATCGCGGCTGTCGAGCTCAGTGAGGAGGCGCTTGGCGTTGCGCTCGTAGGCCACGTGGGCGAAGGCCTCCTTCTTGACCTCTTTCCAGCGGTCCTCGCGGATTTCCGAGCGGCGTTCTTCCTCCTTCCGTGCCCAGTCGGCCTCAGCCTGGCCGATCTCGAGCACCCGGATGAGGGCGGGCAGCTGGTCCTCCAGGGTGGATTTGCCGGTATCGCGCTGGCTGAGGACCGGGTGCTGCTCCCATCCCCGTGTCAGCGTCACCTCCAGCCTGCCGGAGGCCGTGAAGCTTTTGTTCACGGTCGTGCGCTCCGTATGGGTCAGGTAGTCGGTCTGGGTTATGAAGGCGCGGCCCGGGCGTCCGTGCTCGTCCAGTTCGCGGACGGTGACCAGGATCTCGCGGGAGGGAAGCTTGATCGACAGGTCGGGACCCAACTCGCCGCGGCCCGCATAGCCGGCCTGGACCTTCGCCGGAGCCGACCAGCCCATCTCGGCCACGGCGTTCACCAGTCTCTTGAGGTACCGGGCAGCACGGGGTATCTGCGCTTTGGAGACGTGCTCGCGCTTTTCCTGGAACGCGGTCACAGCCGGGTGAGGTCCGCGAAGCTGCTGGGGGACCTTGAAGGCCCGCATCGGCGTCAGCGCCGCGAAGTAAGGCTCAAGGTAGGCGGTCACGCCGAGGACGGGGTCCATCCGAGTCGGCTCGTGGGCGAATCGCTGTCCGTTGGGTTGCAGGCGCCCTCTCGCTAGGCAGTCCGTGATCTGGGTGACCTCGCGCTCGCTGTAGTCGGCCGTGAGAGCAAGCCTTCCGCATGCCGCTGTGACGGCCTCAAGCACCTCTAGCGCGCGAGCCCGCAGTCGCTGCGACTCGCGCTCCCGCTCGGCGCGGGACTGCTCCTCACGGTACGCCCGCTCGCGATCGGCCTCGACCCGGCGCCCCTGCTCCTTCAACAGGCGCGTGCCCTCAGCGGTGATCTTCGCCGTCCAAGCCGGGCCGCGGCCCCCAACCCGGATCAGGCCGCGATTGTGCAGGCCGCGCGCTGAAACACGGTACGAGTTCCCCTCGTAGACCCCGTCCTCACAGCCACCCGAAACCCAGCTCAGCAAGTCAAACTGCGCCACGCTCAGATAATCAGCCGAACGTCCCACCTGCGCCCCCAGCCCTTCACGCTCCGCCGGGCCTCTCCGGCTCCCTTCCGCCAAGTCCGGATCGCACCCAAACGACGCGAAGAA
>JBEKCN010000238.1:0-6124 GCA_050014855.1 Streptosporangiaceae bacterium
CGTCGTCCGGCTGGTACGGGTCCGGCTGGTACGGGCCCGGCTGGTACGGGGCCGGCTGGTACGGGGCCGGCTGGTACGGGCCCGGCTGGTACGGGCCCGGCTGGTACGGGCCCGGCTGGTACGGGTCCGGCTGGTACGGGTCCGGCTGGTAAAGCCCGGGCTGGTAAAGCCCGGGCTGGTAAAGCCCGGGATCGGGCTGGCCGGAGCCGCGGTCGCGGCGCGGCTGGCGCCCGTCCTGCCCGAAGGATCCAGAGGCCGAACCGGGCGGCGGCGACCAGGCATCCCGGCGCTGAGGCCCGCTGTCATGGGCGCGTCGGGCCGGCCGACGATCAGACCCGGGCACGCCACCGTACGGTGGGCGCGGATCCATGTCGTGCCATCGCGGTTGTTCGGTCATCTGGACTCAGATGTTAGCCGTTGCAGCTCAATAACAAGAGCGTCCCGGTAGCCTTCGCGACCTGGATGCTGAGCCGGTCTGGTGGGGAACCTGTGGCTGCAGCGTACCTAAGGGCGTCGCCCCGCGGTGGCGCACGGACAACGGCGTACGTGCTGACCTGCGTTTTTTCCGTAATAGTCTCGGTAGCCAGCGGTTTTTCCAACTTAGCGGTGCGGCATGTGAGCGACATCGGCTCCTCGCACGGGGGTGCCCGGGGCCCGCGGGCGCTGAGAAGGTGGTCGGCTTCTCCATCCCGCGCGACGACTGGGTCAACTTCGACGGCACGATGGGGCCTCAGCCCGGCCTGTCCCGGCCGACCCGCGTGCAGGACTCTGCGTGGGCGGCGGCGTTGGACGTCGCCGCCCGGCTCCGCGACGGTGGTATCGAAGGCCGGCTGCTCACCAGCCCGCTCCGGGATGTCGCCACCTGGCCCGCCTGCTGCGGCGTCCTGGGTGCTCCCTGGCTCGTTGCCCGCTCTCGCCAGGCTGCTCGCTCGCCGGACCCTACGACAGGAGGATCGGCGTGCCGTCCAACTCGACGCCGGCGTCGCGCAGCTCACTCAGCGCGTGGGCCGTGCTTTCCGGCGCGACGCCGGCGGTGAGGCCCAGCAGCACCCGGGTGGCGAAGCCATCGCGGGCGCCGTCCGCGGCCGTCGCGCGCACACAGTGATCGGTCGCGATCCCGACCACATCGAGTTCGGTGACGCCCCGCTCGCGCAGCCAGTCGTGCAGCGAGGTGCCCTCCTCGTTTGTGCCCTCGGCCCCGCTGTAGGCCGCGGCGTGCGCGCCCTTGCGGAAGACCGCCTCGACCCGTGAGGTGTCCAGCTCAGGGTGGAACTCCACGCCCGGCGTGCCCGTCACGCAGTGTGGCGGCCAGGAGTAGGCGTAATCCGGGTGGTCCGAGAAGTGGTCGCCCGGGTCCATGTGGTGGTCCTGCGTGGCGACGATGTGCCCGTACTCGCCGCCGTTGGCGGCGAGTAGCTCGCTGATCGAGCGGGCCACGAAGGCCCCGCCCAGGACCGCGAGCGAACCGCCCTCACAGAAGTCGTTCTGGACGTCCACGACGATGAGCGCACGCACCCGCCCACGGTATCGTGCCGGGAGCGTGGCCGGAGAGGTCAGGGAAGTCCTCCGCCCGGCCAGCGCGGATGAGGGGACTATGGCGGACTACTGGAACCACAATGTGCACTATCAGCCGCTCATCCTCGGCGCGGTACCGCCCGGCTGCGGCAGCGCGCTCGATGTGGGCTGCGGCGACGGACTGCTGGCCTGCCGCCTGGCAGAACTCTGCCGGGACGTGACCGGGGTGGACCGGGACAGCCGCATGATCAGCCTCGCCCGTGAGCGCGGCCGGGATCTGCGCAACGTGGCCTTCATCGACGCCGAGTTCCCCGCCTTCCCGTTCGACGACGCCAGCTTCGACTTCATCGCCAGCGACAGCGCGATCCACCACATGAACTTTGAGGCTGCCCTGATGGCCATGAGCCGCCTGCTCCGGCCTGGCGGTCGGCTGGCCATCATTGGCCTGGCCCGCAACGCCAAGGCCGCCGACTGGATGTACGACGCGGCCGCGGTACCGGTCAACGTCGCGTTCGGGCTGGCCCACGGCGCGCTGCGGGCGGCCCGCCGGGAGGAGCGCGGTCCCGGTCAGCCCGTCAAGCCTGCCACCATGACCTGGGACGAGGTCCGCGTTGGTGCTCTCCGCCTGCTCCCCGGCGTCAGGTACCGCCGGCACATGCTGTGGCGCTACTCCCTCGTGTGGCGCAAGCCCGGCTGACGCGGGACCTGCCGGACGCTCCAGGCACGCACTCGGCTTACCGCCCGCCGGCCGGATGCCCGGCCCGCGCGGGTTACTCGCCCACGTCGGCGGGGGTGCCGCCGGTGATCTGGAGCAGCTCCCGGGCCTGCGAGCCCAGCCGGCCGTCAGCCGCCCTCGAAGAGGGACGGGATGGCCGGATCGCCTCGTGACAGCTGAAACGCCTGGGGCGGAAGTTCAGTCAGCACCTGCCGGTGCCGTTCCATCGCCGCCGGCAGCGATTCCCGGCCCACGATGATCCCGTCCCGGACGAGCGGCATCAGCAGCAGCCGGTCACCCGGTCCCGGGTTGGGCGGCGAAAGCCGGATGTCCTCCGCCCGCGCCACCCCGTGCTCGTCCCGGTGCCGCACTGCCCACTTGCGCCCGCCCCGTCCCGGCTTGCCCACCGAGCGCTTGGCCATCGGACGCAGCGGGCCTCCACCATCGGGGCCGTCCGAGCGCGCCACCAGCTTGTACACCAGTCCGGCCGTCGGCGCGCGGGAGCCGGTCACCAGGGCGGTGCCCACCCCGTAGCCGTCCACCGGGGCGGCGGCGAGCGCGGCGATCGAGTACTCGTCCAGGTCACCGGTGAGCACGATCCTCGTGTGGGTCGCGCCGAGCTCGTCGAGCAGCGCACGCACCTGCCGGGCCACCACCGGCAGGTCGCCGCTGTCGATCCGCACCGAACCGAGATCCGGGCCCGCCAGCTCGACGGCGGCGCGCACCGCCCGGTCGACGTCGAACGTGTCCACCAGCAGGGTCGTGTCCTTGCCCAGCGCGTCGAGCTGGGTACGGAAGGCGTGCCGCTCGCTGTCGTGGACGAGCGTGAAGGAATGTGCGCTCGTCCCCGCCGAGGGGACCCCGTAGCTGCGGTTCGCCTCGAGGTTGGAGGTGGATGCGAAGCCTACGATGTACGCGGCGCGGGCGCTGGCCACGGCGGCCCGCTCGTGGGTGCGCCGCGATCCCATCTCGATGAGCGGCCGCCCGTCGGCCGCGGTCACCATCCGGGACGCCGCCGACGCGATCGCGGAATCGTGGTTGAAGATCGACAGGGCGAGGGTCTCCAGAATGACCGCTTCGGCAAATGTGCCCTCGACCACCAGGATCGGTGAGCCGGGAAAGTAACACTCGCCTTCCCCGTAACCCCAGATGTTCCCGGTGAAACGGTATGATTCGAGGTAGCGGAGCGTGACGTCATCCACGATGTCGCAACCCCGGAGGAAATCAAGATCAGCTGCGTCAAACCTGAACCGCTCCAGGGCGTCGAGCAGCCTTCCGGTACCTGCCACGACGCCGTATCTTCGGCCGTGCGGCAGGTGCCGGGCGAACATCTCGAAGATCGTGCGGCGCTCGGCCGCCCCGCTGTGCAGCGCACCCTGGAGCATGGTCAGCTCGTAATGATCGGTGAGCAACGCGGTGCTGTGTCTCGCCGGTACGGGACGGCGCTCGGGTGGAAGAGACATACTGTCCGCCGAATTCGTCACGAGTGGAAGACTACGGACCTGGAGGTAAGCACCTGTGAGCGTGGCACCCGCTGAGGTGGAGCTGCCAGAGTCCGGCGAGCGGACCAAGCCGGACAAACCCTGGCTGACGATCGTCTGGAACGACCCGATCAACCTGATGGATTACGTGACTTACGTCTTCCAGACGGTGTTCGGCTACCCGAAGTCCAAGGCGAAGAAGCTCATGCTCGATGTTCACTACAAGGGCAGAGCGGTGGTCGCGGCAGGAGCCCGTGAGTCAATGGAGCACAACGTCGAGGTGCTGCACGGCTATGGGCTATGGGCGACCGTCTCCTCGGATTCGTGAGCCTCCGGCTCCTGACCCTCCCGCGGGCGGGATATGTGCCCGCCCGGGCGGGACGTGCATTGGTGGCGCCTTCCTGATGGATGCTTTTCGCCGGTCCGGCCGCGGCGTGCGGGCCAGGTTCGACGGCCCGGAGGCCGTGCTGCTCCGCAGCCTGATCGAGCAGGTCGTCGAGCTGCTCGCCGATCCGGGCGACGCGGCTGATCCCGCCGGTCGGATGGCTCAGCCGCCCGCGCCCGTCGCGGACGACCGGGATGGCCCGGGGGATGCGGGCCGCCCCGGGCAGCCGGCTACTCCCAGCGCGGCCGAACTGGAGGCGATGGTGGGCTTCGGCGGGGCCGGCACGGCCGACGCCGACGGTGCGGCCGATACCGGGACCCCGGAGGACCCGGCGCTGGCCCGGCTGCTGCCCGACGCCTACCGGGACGACGCCGAAGCCGCCGGCGAATTCCGCCGGTTCACCGAGCACAGCCTGCGCAGCGCTAAGCAGGAGAACGCCCGGATCGTGCTGGACACGCTGCCGGCCGGCGGCGGCTCGGTGAAGCTGTCCGGGGAGCAGGCCCAGTGCTGGCTCCGGACCCTGAACGACGTGCGGCTCGCGCTGGGTGTCCGGCTCGAGGTCACCGAGGAGTTCGAGCAGCAGTGGCAGGATCTGGATCCGGTAGACCCCCGCACGGCCGCGTTCGAGGTGTACGCGTGGCTGGGCGGCGTCCAGGAATCCCTGGTTCAGGCCCTCAGCTGAGCGCCACTGCCCGACCGGTACGCTCACGTTATGCTGTCGATCCGCCGCGAGCTTCACGACAAGATCGTCGCGCACGCCCGCGCGGACCATCCGGATGAGGCGTGCGGCGTGATCGCTGGCCCGGCCGGCAGCGACCGTCCGGAGCGGTTCATCCCGATGCTGAACGCCGAACGGTCACCGACCTTCTACCGGTTCGACTCGACGGAGCAGTTCCAGGTGTGGAAGGAGATGGACGATCGGGCCGAGGAGCCCGTCGTCATCTACCACTCGCACACCGCCACCGGGGCCTACCCGTCCCGCACCGACATCTCCTACGCGAGCGAGCCGGGCGCGCACTACGTCCTGGTCTCGACCCGGGACCCGGACCGGACCGACTTCCGCTCGTTCCGGATCGCCGGTGATGAGGTCACGGAAGAGCCGGTGAAGGTCACGGAGGAGCCCGCCGAGGTCACTTAGGGACGCCCCTGGCTGATCCAGGACGGATCCGGCGTCACCCGCCAGCATCCCTCAGGGGATCAGCCTGCGCACCGATGGATTTACCCCTTGTCCCGTAGGGATTGACCTGCCGCCGCCGGCCCGGTGGAATGATCCCGGCGGCCGCAAGGTTGCATCGCTTGGGAAGCGGGAAGACGCCGCGGCAGACCCCCCGCGCCGCCGGCCGTTCCAGCCGCAGGCCCGCTACCTGGTTTATCCGCACATTATGGAGTGTTCGATGGCCATCGAGGTTCGTATCCCGACGATTCTGCGCACCTACACGGACGGCGCCAAGCAGGTGGAGGGCGCAGGCTCTACGCTCAGTGAGCTCATCGAGGACATCGACGCCCGGCACAGCGGGCTGCGGGACCGGCTGGTGGCCGACGGTGGCCTCCGCCGTTTCGTCAATGTGTACCTCAACGACGAAGATGTGCGCTTCCTGGGCGGCCTGGAAACCCCCGTCAAGGACGGCGACACCGTGACCGTGCTCCCGGCCGTCGCCGGGGGCGCGGCCTGATCGCACGGACCCGGAGCTGGCATGCGTTACGACTCGCTGCTCGACTCGGTAGGCCGCACGCCGCTGGTGGGCCTGCCGAGGCTGTCCCCGGCCCCGGAGGTCCGCCTCTGGGCCAAGCTGGAGGACCGCAACCCGACCGGCTCGGTCAAGGACCGCGCGGCGTTCTACATGGTCGAGCAGGCGGAGAAGGAGGGGCTGCTACAGCCGGGCGCGACGATCCTGGAGCCCACGTCCGGTAACACCGGCATCTCCCTGGCCATGGCAGCCAAGCTGCGTGGCTACCGGCTGACCGTCGTCATGCCGGAAAACACCTCCGCCGAGCGCCGTCAGTTGCTGGAGATGTACGGGGCGAAGA
>JBEKCN010000239.1:0-6109 GCA_050014855.1 Streptosporangiaceae bacterium
GACCTCGCCCCGCACATCTACGAAAGCCGTGAAGAAGCCATGAACTGGCTGGAGAACCACATACCAAGATCGTCAGCCCGGAATTGACAGCGGGAGAGGCCGGCGGAAAGCTGGCGACGACGGCCAGGGACGGCGGCCCCGCCGACGTTGAGGTAATTCACGCCGCGGATGACACGGCCAGGTGCTGGCGTCCAGAGGACAAACGTCCCGCCGGTGTCGGGCCCGTCGCCCCTGCGGGGATTAGCGCCGGCGTGATCGGGTCAAAGGAGTAGTGATGGCTACTCCGGCGGCAGAGCAGTGAGCTGCTCCGGCGACGAGAAGGACGTGATTAAAGTGGCGGCGGAACCGACTACTGAGCAGGCCAAGAACAACGGGCAGACCAAGAACGCGTCGGCCGCCCCTGACGCCGAACCGGCGTCGGCCGCGTCGGCCGCGCCGGACGCCGAACAGGCCGACTCAACCGTCGGCTCGCTGGACTTCCTGCTGCCCGACGCCACGGTCGGGCCGGTACGCCGGTTCCTGCCGGACGCCAGCCTGGCGCGCTGGGCGGTCCGGCTGGCCACTCAGCCGGGGAAGGTGGCCGGCCAGGCCATCAAACTGAGCGCGGACCTGACCAGCATCGCCCTCGGCAGCTCGGAGCTTGCCCCGCCGCGCCGGGATCGCCGGTTCGCCGACCCGGCGTGGACGGGAAATCCGCTGCTCAAGCGGACGCTTCAGACGTACCTGGCCCTCGGCGGAACCGCCCAGGATCTGCTCGCAGACGCCGATCTGGACTGGCGGGACAACACGCGCCTGCAGTTCCTAATGACCAACTTCATCGCTGCGTCCGCGCCCACCAACAACCCAGGGCTCAACCCGGCCGCCTGGAAGGCGTTCATCGACAGCGGCGGCCTGAGCCTGCTGCGCGGCCTGCGCGCCTTCACCTCGGACATGTCCTCATCTCCGCGCATCCCGACCATGGTGAAGCCGGACGCGTTCACCATTGGCAAGGATCTGGCGCTGACACCGGGTTCGGTGGTGCTGCGCACGGAAGTCCTGGAACTCATCCAGTACAAGCCGACCACGCCGACCGTGCACCAGTTCCCTCTGCTCATGGTCCCGCCGATGATCAACAAGTACTACATCACCGACCTCGCCCCTGGCCGCAGCATGCTCGAATACTTTGTTTCGCAGGGACACCAGGTGTTCGTTATCTCTTGGCGCAACCCGGACGGGCGCGCCCGGCACTGGGATATAAATACCTTTGGCGCGGCCATCATAGACGTGATGCGGATCACCCGGGAGATCACCAAAGCCCCCAAGCTCAACGTGATCGCGCTGTGCGCCGGCGGCATCATGACCTCGATGGTCAGCGCGCACCTGAGCGCCATCGGCCAGCTGGATCAGCTGTCCAGCCTGGGTCTGGGCGTGACGCTGCTCGACATGACGGAGGCGGGCACGACCGTCTCGCTGATGGACGAGGGCACGGCCGCGGGGTCCATCCTCGCCTCCCGCGTCCGCGGCTACATGGACGGGCGCACGCTCGCCGAGGTATTCGCCTGGCTCCGGCCCGACGACCTGATCTGGAGCTACTGGGTCAACAACTACCTGGAGGGGAAGAACCCGCCGCCGTTCGACATCCTGTACTGGAACGCCGACACCACCCGGATGCCCGCCGCGCTGCACAAAAATTTCATCGAGATCGCCATGGCCAACGCGCTGACCAAGCCGGGCGCCGTCAGCATGCTCGGCTCCCCCGTCGACCTGTCCAAGATCGACGTGGACAGCTACGTGGTGGCCGGCATCGACGACCACATCTCGCCGTGGCCGTCGGCTTACCGCGCGACCCAGCTACTGCGCGGCAACATCAAGTTCGTGCTCTCCAACAGCGGCCACATCGCCGCCATGGTCAACCCGCCGACGAACCCCAAGGCCACCTACCGGGTCGGAGCCGGCCACCCGCCGGACCACCGCGACTGGCTGGCCAAGGCCGAGACGCGGCAGGGCAGCTGGTGGCCTGACTACACCGACTGGCTGGAGAGCCGCAGCGGAGGGACGAAGCAAGCCCCGAAGACACTGGGCAGCGCGAAGTACCCGCCGCTGGACCCCGCGCCCGGGACGTACATCCTGGAGCGGTAGCGCGCGAGATGCGGCCCGGCACCGGGGAAACCCGGTGCCGGGCCGCATCATGTGCCGGTCCCCAGGCTGGCGGCCGGACATCTATTTACCGGCTGTTACTTGCCGGCGGTGGGCCGGACATTCAGTTGGCCGCAGGAGCCCGGGTGAGCCTGACCGCCAGAAAAGCCTGACCGGGAGTATTACTCCCGGTCAGGCTGGTCTGGCTGAAAAAGGACTAACCCTCGCGGAACTGGACGCCGAACCCGCCGCGGGGGTAGTGCCAGGTGAGCGCGCCGGGTGCGGCGATCGCCAGGCAGGTACCGCATTCGAGGCAGGCGGCGTACTCCACGGAGATGGTCCCGTCTGGTTCCTCGGAGTAGACGTGGGCCGGGCAGCAGGCGACGAGGGCCCGGCCGGTGCCGGTGGCCTTGGCGATCTCCTGGTTGACCTCGATGTGGCTCTCCTCCTCATCGAGGTTGAACCGGTTCTTCGCGAGGCGCTCGGGGACGGACAGAGGTTTCATAGTGAACGCGCTCCTGCGATGCCGTCGCTGATCAGTTGCCGCGTCTTCAGGGGTGAACGCGCCAGCGCCCGGCGTGCGACGCTCAGCAGGTGCCGGCGGGGCTGGGTGTCGAGGCTGAAGGCGCCGTACAGGACGTTGGCCAGAAGCTCGCCGTACTCCTTGTACATGCGCTCGTGCTCGAGGAAGGCGGGTGCCTTCGCGTAGGTCTTCATGTCCTGGCCCGCGTAGGACGCGAAGAACTTCTCCCGGTAGCCGGCCAGGGCCGCCTTCGAGGTGTCGTCCTTGGCCAGGGCGGCACCGATGCCGTCGGCGGCGGCCACGGCCGAGGCGACCGCGAGGTCCATGCCGCGCACGGTCAGGCCGGTGTTGAGGGTGAGCCCAGCCGCGTCGCCGACGACGACCATGCCGTCCATGACGATCTCGCCGATCATCTTCATGCCGCCCTCGGCGACCAGGTGGCAGCCGTACTCGGCCAGCTCGCCGCCCTCCAGGTACGGGGCGATGTAACGGTGCTCGAGGAAGTGGTCGAAGATGTCGGTGACGGACTTCTTCTTGGCGGTCAGGTCGTCCAGGCGCACGACGATGCCGACGGACAGGGAGTCGGTGTTCGTGTAGAGGAAGCCGCCGCCGCCCACCCCCTCGGTGCAGTCGCCGACGACGGCGAGCGCCGCACCCTCGTCACCGGTCAGGTTGAAGCGGGCCTCGATCGTCTCCCGGGGCAGCGACACCACTGATTTCACGCCGACCGCCAGGTGGTTCTGCGGGTCCTGGTGCCGGAGCCCGGCGTCCCGGGCCAGGAAGGAGTTCACGCCGTCCGCGGCGACGACCACCCGGGCGTGCAGTTCGTCGTCGCCGGCCTGCACGCCCACGACGCGTTTGCCGGTGGCGCCGTTGGCCGGGGCCGCGGCCCCGGCGGGCGCGTCCTCGGTCAGCACCCGGTCCACGCGCACGCCGGGCATGACGATGACGCCGGCCTCCTCGCATTTTTCGGCCAGCCAGGCGTCGAGCTTGGCCCGCAGCACGGTGACCGCGTTGACCGGATCGGCCAGCCGGGTGTCCTGGTAATCGATCCCGACGGAGCTCCCGGCGTTGAGGAAGGTGACGCAGTTGCGGGTGACCCGGCGCTCCACGGGGGCCTCGGTCAGGAAGTCGGGGAAGACCTCCTGGATACCACGGGAGTACAGCACCCCGCCGGACAGGTTCTTCGAGCCGGGTGCCTCGCCGCGCTCGATGAGCAGGACCGAACGCTCCTGCTGGGCGAGCTGGTAGGCGGTGACGCAGCCGGCGATACCCGCGCCGACCACGATGACGTCGAAGTCAGGTTCAGCCGTTTCTGGCATGCCGCACCCTCACTTCAGCGCGCTGGTGATCGCCGGCACCAGCTGGTAGAGATCGCCGACGAGACCGTAGTCAGCCTGGGCGAACACGACGGCGTTCGGGTCCGAATTGATCGCCACGATCGTCTCCGCCCCCACGACGCCCACCATGTGCTGCAGCTGGCCGGAGATCCCGATGGCCAGGTAGAGCTGGGGGGTGATGTGCGCGCCGGAGCTCCCGATGTAGCGGTCCTTGCCCATCCAGTTGAGGCCTTCGGCCACCGGCCGCGAGCAGGCGATCTCGGCCTTGGCGGCCTCGGCGAGCGCCTCGATCAGAGCGAGGTCCTCCTTGGCCTTGAGGCCGCGCCCGATGCCGATCACACGCGGCGCCGCGCCGAGGTCCACCTCATCGAAGCCGAACATCCTGGTCTCGATCACCTTCATGCCCAACGGCGCGGCGGTGACCTCCTCGATGGGCACGCTGGGGCCGGCGGCCGGCGGGACGGATCCGCCGTCCATCAGCAGGGCGACCGGCCCGGAAACCGCGACGGTCTCCTCGGAAATGTCACCGAACACGGCGTTGACCACGACGACACCATCACCGTCGGCGGAAACCGAAAGGGCCCCGGTCAGCACCGCAGCCCGCAGCCGGGCGGCGGCGGCCCCGAGCAGTACCCGCTCGCCGGGGTTGCGCCCGCCCAGCACGACTCGGGGCGGATCGGCCGCGACGACGTCGGCGACCGCCAGGGCGCCGGCTTCGGCGGGCGCGTCATCCGGACCCGCGCACCAGACCACCCGGTCCACGCCGCTCGCCGCCACGGTCTCGGCCACCGGCCGGGGCCCGGCGACGACCGCCGCGACCTGCCCGTCGGCGCCCGCTGCCTCGCCGAGGGCGCGCGCGACCGCGATCAGGTTGCCGATCGCCGGCTGATCACCGACGACGATCCAGACGTTCACGCTCACTGTCGAGTCCTTTCTCTGCCGCCAGCCATCACGGGGCCGGCCATCAGAACGCTGGCCATCACGGTGCCGGCCATCACAGGACCCCGGCGCCGTGCAGCGCCTGAACCAGCTCGGTGGCGGCCGCGGCCGGGTCGGTCGTGTCGATGATCTGGCCTCTGCGCGACTTCCGCTCCGGCCGCGACGTGCCCGTAACCGTCAGCACCGCGTTTCTCGCGGGCACGTCGAGGCTGGCGAGATCGAGATGCTCGGCCGGCTTCTTGCCCGCCGCGAGGAGGTCCTTCATGCCGGGTACGCGCGGCACCGCGGCATCCGCGGCCGCCGCCAGGACAGCCGGGCCGGAGACCTCCAGCACCTGGACGCCGCCCGGGATGGCGCGCTGCACACGCAGCGTGCCGGCCTCGCCGGTGAGCTCGTTGACCTCCGCCACCGCGGGCCAGCCGAGTTCACCGGCCAGCAGCGTCGGCACCATCTTGGCGGCCACATCGACCGACGAGTCACCGGTGACAACCAGGTCCACGTCACCGATGTGCCGTACCGCCCCGGCGAGCACCGCCGCGAGCTCGGCCCGGCCGGCCCCCTTGAGGGAGTCGTCCTCGATGATCACCGTGCGGTCCAGGCCGCGGGACAGAGCGGCCTTGGCGGCGATGGCCGCGCCGACGCCGGTGTCCCCCGCCGTCACGCCGATCAGCTCGGCGCCCGTCGCCTCGGCCAGACGGCGGGCCAGCTCGATGGCCACGGGATCGTACGCGCTGAGGCCCGGCTTGGCCCGGGACCAGTCCACGGTGCCATCCGCACCGACCGAGGCTTCCTCAGGGTCGCGGGTCCATTTGTAGGCGACCACAATCTTCATAGTGTTCCTCCCGCCGCGGCGGCCGGGACCCGTGATGGGCCCGGCCGCACCGCGCGCGCCGTCTAGTGACCTACAGGCTAGTGACCTACAGGCCGATCTTCTTGACCACCGCGCTGCCGTCGATGACGGTCTCGCCACGCTGATTCGTCACCCAGGTCCGCAGCTTGATGATCCTCTTGTCATCGCGTTTCTCCGTCACCGACGCGTGGGCCGTAACGGTGTCGCCGAATTTTACCGGTGCCGTGAACTTGAGCTCCTGCCCCAGGTAAATGGAATTGGGGCCGGGCAGGCGGGTACCCAGTACGGCGGAGATCAGCCCGGCCACGAGCATGCCGTGCGAGATCCGCTCCTTGAACATCG
>JBEKCN010000240.1:0-6077 GCA_050014855.1 Streptosporangiaceae bacterium
CAGGCCGTGGGCCCGGAACTGGGCCTCCGCCCGCCGCACCAGCTCCGGGGCGGCGGGCGGCACGTCGGCCAGCTGGTACGGGAGCCGGAGATCGGCCCACTTGCCCGCGCCCAGCTGATGGAAGGGCAGCACCTCCACCCGCTCCACGTGGGCCAGCGTGCTCATGAACCGGGCCACCTTCTCGACGTCGTCCTCGGCGTCGGTCAGCCCGGGCACCAGCACGTAGCGCAGCCACATCCGGTTGCCGCGATCGGAGAGCCGGCGGGCGAAGCGCAGCGTCGGTTCCAGCTCCGCGCTGGTCACCAGCTGGTACAGCTCCTCATCACCGGCCTTGATGTCCAGCAGGAACAGGTCCACCAGGTCCAGGAAGTCCTCCGACGCGCGGGCGCCGAGGAAGCCTGAGGTGTCGACCGCGGTGTGCAGGCCGAGATCCTGCTTGCAACGGCGCAGCAGCGCCTCGAGGAAGCGGATCTGCAGCATCGGCTCGCCGCCGCTGACCGTGATCCCGCCGTGTGCGGTCCGGATGAAGTCGGCGTACTTGGCGACCTCGTCGAGCATCCGGCCCACCGTTACGGGCCGCCCGTTGTGCATGGTCCACATGTCGGGGTTCTGGCAGTACTGGCAGCGCAGCGGGCAGCCGGACAGGTACAGCATGAACCGGATGCCCGGGCCGTTGACTGACCCGGTGATCTCATAGGAGTGGTAGTAGCCGATCTCCGGATCACCCTCGGCCGCGAGTTCGGCCTCCAGGTCGGCGCGCGACCCGCCGTGGTGCTCCCGCACCGGCGTGATCGCGAGCCGCGTGCGCGGCGTCATGGGCAACTACAGCGCACCGTGGAACGTCCGGTGCAGCACGTCCTCCTGCTGCTCTCTGGTCAGCCGTACGAAGTTCACCGCGTAGCCGGAGACCCTGATAGTGAGCTGCGGGTACTTCTCCGGGTGTTCCATCGCGTCGACCAGCGTGTCCCGGTTGAGCACGTTGATGTTGACGTGGTAACCGGACCCGTCGAAGTAGCCGTCGAGCAGTCCCGTCAGGTTGGCGACCTGCTCCGCCTGGGTCTTGCCCAGCACGGTGGGCACCAGCGTGCTGGTCAGGGAGATGCCGTCCAGCGCCTGCTCGTACGGCAGCTTCGCCACCGACAGCGCCGAGGCGACCCAGCCGTGCTGATCGCGGCCGTTCATCGGGTTCGCCCCCGGCGAGAACGGCTCGCCTGTCCGCCGGCCGTCTGGGGTGTTGCCGGTCGCCTTGCCGTAAACCACGTTGGAGGTGATGGTCAGTACCGACTGGGTGTGCACTGCGTCCCGGTAGGTGCGGTGCTGCCGGACCTTGGCCATGAACCGTTCGACGACCCACACGGCGAGCTTGTCCACCCGGTCGTCGTTGTTCCCGTAGGCCGGGTAGCCACCCTCAACCTGGTAGTCCACTATCAGGCCGGTGTCATCGCGGATCACCTTTACCCGCGCGTCCCTGATCGCGGACAGGCTGTCCGCGACGACCGCCAGGCCCGCGATTCCCATCGCCATCGTGCGGCGCACCGGGTAGTCGTGCAGCGCCATCTCAAGGCGCTCGTAAGCGTACTTATCGTGCATGTAGTGAATGATGTTGAGGGCCTCGACGTAGACTCTGGCCAGCCAGTCCATCTCGTCGTCGAACTTGGCCCGGACGTCGTTGAAGTCGAGGTACTCCCCCGTCACCGGCGGGCTGGGCGGTGCCACCTGCTCGCCGCTCATCTCGTCCCGCCCGCCGTTGATGGCGTACAGCAGCGTTTTCGCCAGGTTGACCCGCGCCCCGAAGAACTGCATCTGCTTGCCGACCGGCATCGCGGAGACGCAGCAGGCGATCGCCGTGTCGTCCCCGGTCACCTCGCGCAGCAGGTCATCGGATTCGTACTGGAGGCTGCTGGTCTCGATCGAAATCCGCGCGGCGAAATCCTTGAAGCCCTGCGGCAGCCGGCCCGACCACAGCACGGTGAGGTTCGGCTCGGGGGCGGGCCCGAGGTTGTTCAGCGTCTGCAGCAGCCGGAACGATGTCTTGGTGACCAGCGTCCGCCCGTCGCTGCCCATGCCGCCGATGGCCTCGGTCACCCACGTCGGGTCACCGGAGAACAGCGCGTCGTATTCCGGGGTCCGCAGGAACCGGACGATCCGCAGCTTGATCACAAAGTCGTCGATCAGCTCCTGGGCGGCAGACTCCTCGATCCGGCCCTCGTCGAGGTCCCGCTGCAGATAGACGTCGAGGAACGTGGACGTGCGGCCCAGCGACATCGCCGCGCCGTTCTGCTCCTTGACCGCGGCCAGGTAGCCGAAGTAGAGCCACTGCACCGCCTCCTGCGCGGTGCTGGCCGGCCTGGAGATGTCGAAGCCGTAGCTTCCTGCCATCTCCGCCAGTTCGGCCAGCGCGCGGATCTGCTCCGCTAGTTCCTCCCGGTCCCGGATGACGTGCTCATCGGACGGCAGCGCGTCCATCGAGGACTTGACCTTCAGCTTCTCCGCGATCAGGCGGTCCACCCCGTAGAGGGCGACCCGGCGGTAGTCGCCGATGATCCGGCCGCGTCCGTAGGCATCGGGCAGGCCGGTGATGACGTGCGCGCGGCGGGCCGCGAGTATCTCCGCGGTGTAGGCGTCGAAGACACCGTCGTTGTGGGTCTTGCGGTATTTGGTGAAGATCTCCTTGACCCGCGGGTCCACCTCGTAGCCATAGGTGCGCAGGCTGGTCTCGACCACGCGCCACCCGCCGTTGGGCATGATGGCCCGCTTCAGCGGCGCATCGGTCTGCAGGCCGACGATAAGCTCCGCGTCCCGGTCGATATAACCCGGGGCGTGCGCGGTGATCGACGCGGGGGTACGGGCGTCCACGTCGTACACGCCACGCTCCCGCTCGGCGGGGAACATCGCCGTCAGCCGGGCCCAGATGCCCTTCGTGCGCCCGGTCGGGCCGGCCAGGAAACCAGCGTTCCCCTCGTATGGCGTGTAGTTGTCCTGAATGAAACGGCGGGTGTCGATCGAATCCCGCCAGACCTGGCCGCGGAAACTGCGCCAGGAATCGTCGGACGGCACATCACCAAGGTCACGGCTCGTTTCCCAGACCTGGGTAACCATCAGCTCCCCCTCGAGCAAACGCCGCGGCTCCCCAGCTGGAAGCCGCTGTCAACACCCTTGACGCTAGCTTTTCGGCTCGGTCCGCACTACCGGCGTTAGGGCAATCCGATAGGGACCAAAGGCCTCACAGTCCGCTGCAACGGGCGCATCCCTTCGCCGAACCCTCCAGCTCATCGCTGGGGTGCTCCCAGTTCCGCATAAGCGATACCTTTCACGGCGTGCTGTTCTGCAGGCATTTTCGGCCCCTTCTAGGGCACCCTGTACTACAACTTGTAGTGAGATCCTCTCCCCCGTCAGGAACGGCTGCCGCAGGGCTCACGGATGCCGCCTGGTCGTCGGTGATGCCTGCCGACTGCCGACTCGCCCGTACCCGTCAGCGCCATGCTGATGGCCGGGACCGGAGCAGGCCGTGCTACCTCGCCAGACGTGCCTCGCCGTATACCCAGTCGCTGCCGTCCCGACGAATCGCGCAATCCCAGCCCAGCCGGCGCAGCCGGAGTTCCAGCCCCTCTGGGTCCACGAAGTTCTTGATCAGGCGGAACGTGCTGCCATCGCGCAGCTGCCGCTCGACGACCTCATCCCGGCCCGCCACATAGGCCTCTTTCCCACGTTGATCGACATGCTCGTCGATGAACAGCACCCGTCCGTCCCCGGTCAGCAGGCTCCCCAGCAACCGCCAGAACTGCCCGAACCGGCTCTCCGGTACATGCGAGAGCCATGCCGAGAAGAAGATCACGTCGACCCGGGTACCCGGGTCCACGAGAACACGTCGGCAACCTCAAAGCTGACACCCGCCGCCCGCACGCGGTCACGAGCGATCGCCACTGCCTCGGGAGCCGCATCAATAGCGGTCACCGTGTCAGCCCACCCCGCCAGCGCCTCCGTCCACAAGCCAGTCCCGCACGCGATCTCCAGGACGCTTCCGGCTGGCCGCATCTCCGCGACGAGCCGCGCGATACGCGCACGAGCCGCCGCAACGTCGCCGTACGCCGTCACGTCGTACTCGCCTGCCCGGCGACGGTAGTAATCAACCTGATCAGCCAGAACCTCGTCGGTCACCCGGACATCATCACACAGCGACGCGACCGCTTGCGGGCTGACCGAAACGCACGAGATGCCACCGGGATCGCCGACGTGCGCAGCACCGTTCGAGATCATCCCACGGCGGGCTTTGCTCTTACCTTGGCCGCACCCCCGCCAGGCGTCGCCGACGCCCTCGACCAGGCCATCGCCGAACTGGCCAGCTTCCCGCGATAGCGCGCTCAGCGAGTCGGCTGCCGCCCGGACGGATGCGGCAGCCTGACCGCCAGTGCCCCGGTCGCCCACCTTGCAGGATCAAGTGGCGTGCAGGCGGGCGATGGCGCGTGTCGCCGGGGCGGGTTCGGCGGAACAGCGGGCCGCCCGGAACAGGCATGGCCGTTTCCTTGCACCGGCACCGTGCCGCGCGAGCGGTCATTCGCGGCGCCCGCCGCCCCCGGCGGCACCGTAGTCACGGAGGGCTCCAGGGCGAAGGGGGGTGCCCAGCAGCTGGCTGACGAGGGTGCGGTGGGCGGCATGGAGGGTGCGGACGGCCGCCCGGGTCAGGCCGGGCTTGACGGGCGGTCGGCCATGGCGAGGCCGGCCGGGCTTGGTCGGGATCCACAGGTAGCCAGGGTCGCTGCCCTGGAGTTCGGCGACGATCGCCGCCCGGGCGCCGAGCCACCGGGAGAGGACCTGCACGGCCGGCCCGCCGAGCGGGCAAGGGCCGTCGGCGAGTTCGACGCGCGCTTCGCCGTCCAGGTGCAGGGCGCCGACGTTGAGGCGGGCGAGCTCGGGCACGCCCCGGCCGGTGTCAGCGACGAGCGCGGCCAGGGCGGCGGTACGCAGCGATGTCGCGGCGTTGGCGTGGATGGGCCTGCGGACGGTCAGGTCGTGCAGGACTCGCCCGGTATCGGCGGGGGTCAGGTAGAAGCCGCGGGCGGGCGGTGGACTGTCACGGCGGCCGGGCCGGCCGAGGAACTCCGCAAAAGCGTTGTACGAGTCGATGCGCACGCGCATCGAGTTGGGATAGGCGGCGGCATCGGAGCCGTAGAGGGTGTTGCGGGTGCGGATCTTGCCCGCAGCCGCATCGGAGAGCCATTCGCCGGCGCGCACGGGGTCCATGAGCTCGCCGACCGTGATCTGAATGGTGCCAGCCGCCTGCTGGGCGTGCTGGAGGTACTCGTCGAGGAAATGCCGGCGGATCCGCTGGGTGGTGCTGCTGAACTGGCGGCGGGCCAGATGGCGGCTGAAGTCGCCGACCGCCTCGCTGGCCAGTGTGCGCGGGTCCAGAGCGGGCATGGCCCCAACCTATCTGCTCAACGTGATAACAGCAAGAAGCGTCCAGCAACCCGGGACCTCCGCCGCAAGCCTCCTGGTGGATAGGTGGTCCGGGTCGAACCGGACCGGTCCGGTATGGTCCGAATTGATTCGACCCGGACTCCCCCATCCGCGATCAGCTGGGAGGCGTTCTTCATCCGTGCTTCTTGCTGTTATCAGTTTTGCGGCGGCAACTGCAGCGACTGCGCTCTTCCTGTCCTTAGCGGGCCTTCCGCGCGGCCGCGCGGGCCTGCTCCATCTGGTCAACGCTGATCGGCCCGGTCCCCGGCAGGCCCGCGGCCGCCCACGCCTCCTGCGCACGGGCCATGTCGCCACCCGCCTCCTGGAGCACTATCTTCTTCGCCGTGGTGCTGGGCACGGCGCCGTCAACGCCAAGATCCATCAGGTGCGCCAGCATCCGGACCGACTGGGTCCGCTGGCCCGTCTTCCGCTCGTTGTACCGGTAGACCAGCACCCAGCGTCCTTCCAGGGACCGGGCCCGCTCGATCAGCGCCCGCCCGCGGTCGGTGTTCTCCTGCTCGGTACGGATCGGCTCGCTCTCGCCCGACGGCAACCGCAACGTGAGCAGGCCGCGGCGGCTCGATTCCTCGATCTCAACCTTCTCCAGGAACGCGATGAAG
>JBEKCN010000241.1:0-6070 GCA_050014855.1 Streptosporangiaceae bacterium
GGTTCCGGGATTCTGGGAGGTTCCGGGATTCTGGGAGGTTCCGGGATTCTGGGAGGTTCCGGGATTCTGGGAGGCTCCGGGATTCTGGGAGGCTCCGGGACCCTGGCAGACTCTGGGAACTCGGGGAGGCTCCGGCCCGGCGGCTCAGGGCGCTTCTGCGCCTTCGCGGCTGCGGAGCAGGCGGCGCAGCGAGTCGAGGCGTGCCTGCGCGCCGTGCTCCTGGGCCCACTGGTCCAGTCCGCATTCCGCCCCAAGGTGGTCGTCGCCGGGCGGGCAGCCGGCCGCCGGCCCGGCGAGATCGGGAAAGGCCGCCAGCACGCGTTGCGGGGTCACGTGCCCCAGGCCGAAGCCGCGCACCCCGGGGGTGTCGATGATCCAGCCGCCCTCCGGCAGCGCGAGGGCGATCGCCGAGGACGAGGTATGCCGGCCCCGGCCGGTCACCGCGTTCACGATCCCGACCGCCCGGTCCGCGTCCGGGACCAGGGCGTTGACCAGCGTGGACTTGCCCACCCCGGACTGGCCTATGAGCACGCTGATCCGCCTGGCCAGCGCCGCGTGCAGCGGGCTTATCTGCTCGCCGGTGAGTGGCCGCCCGGTGACCAGGCAGGTCACCCCCAGCGGCTCGTACACATCGAGGATCTCGCCCGGCGAGGCGAGGTCGGCCTTGGTCAGGCACAGCAGCGGGGTGATGCCGGCGTCGTAGGCCGCGACCAGGCACCGGTCGATGAACCGGAGCCGGGGTACCGGCTGGGCCAGCGCACAGACGATCACCAGCTGCTCGGCGTTGGCGACGACGACCCGCTCCACCGGGTCGGTGTCGTCGGGCGACCGGCGCAGCGCCGAGCTGCGGGGCTGGACGCGGACGATGCGCGCGAGCGTGCCCTCCTCCCCGGAGGTGTCGCCGGCCAGCATCACCCGGTCGCCGACGACCACGCTGCGGTGGCCCAGCTCGCGGGCCTTCATCGCGGTGACCGGCTGGCCCTCGATCAGGGTCCCGTACCGGCCCCGGTCGGTGCTGATCACGAACCCCTCCGGCGCGTCGGCATGGGCCGGCCGGCGCCGGGTGCGGGGCCGGGTGCCGCGGCCCGGGCGTACCCGCACGTCGTCCTCGTCGAGGTCGCGGCGGCTCAGGGTCCCGGCTCCTGCCCGGGCGTGTCGCATCGCATACCGTGAGCGTAACGGCTGGGCGGCTGCCGCTCGTGGCCTGAGGCGGCCCAGGCTGGCCGACCGGCCCGACCCGGCTGGCCAGCGGGGGCCGGGACGGCGGCTTCTCCGTACGGCAACCGGGTTTTCGGCGGGCGTTCCGGGCCGCGAAACCGGCTTGTGGTTTGGGATGAGCCCATAGCGGTTATGAAACCGCTCATTCCGCATTTGGGTGATTTAATGATTACGTATTGGGATATGAGGCATGTGCGGCCGGTTCGTTTCCGCGCGCGAGCGCCAGGAGCTGATCGATGAGTTCCTGGTGGAACGCGACAAGGTGACCAGCGACATCGCCGCTGATTACAACGTGGCCCCGACCGATCCCATCTTTGCGGTGCTGTCCCGGCGCCCGCGGGAAAGCCCGGAGTCTCCGGAGTCTCCGGAGTCTCCGGAGTCCGCGGAGTCTCGGCCCGTCCGTGAGCTGCGCCTGGTCCGCTGGGGGCTCGTGCCATCGTGGGCCAAGGACCCGTCGCGCGGGGCGCGGCTGATCAACGCGCGGGCCGAGACCATCGCGGTCAAGCCCTCGTTCCGCAGCGCCTTCGCCCGCCGTCGGTGCCTCATTCCCGCCGATGGCTACTACGAGTGGCGGCCGCTCGGCGGCCGTGAGCACGGGCGCCCCCGCAAGCAGCCGTACTACATTCACCGGGCCGACGGCCAGGGCATGGCCTTCGCGGGGATCTACGAACTGTGGCGCGACCGGGCACTGCCGGACGACCATCCCCAGGCCCGGCTGTGGACCGCGGCGATCATCACCACCCAGGCCACCGACGATGTGGGCTGGGTGCACGACCGGATGCCGATGGTGGTCAGCCCGGCCCGGTGGGCCGACTGGCTGGATCCCGCGGCCGGTGACGCGGACAGCCTGCTCCGGTCGATCACCCCGGCCACGTCCGAGCGCCTGGAGACGCGGCCGGTGTCGACCACGGTCAACTCGGTGGCCGCCGACGGGCCAGAGCTTCTCACCCCGCTGCCGGAGAGTGCGGCCGAGGCTGTTCCCGATGAGGCGGGACAGCCCCGTCGGGGCACGGGCGGACAGGAGGCAATGCTGCCGTGGATACCGCAGTGACGCGTAAGCGCCTCGAGGGAATGCTGACCGGCCTGGACCGGTCGATCGCCGTCCTCAAGGGGGAGAGCCCAGCGCCGGGCGACGATCAGGCTTACTCGTTCGACCCGGCGGACGCGGGCGCCAACCTGTCCGAGACGGACCGGACCGAGGCGGTCCTGCATTCGGCGCAGCGCCAGCGCGGGAAGGTGGAGGCGGCGCTGCGTCGGATGAAGGAGGGGACGTACGGGCAGTGCGTGGACTGCGGTAAGCCGGTGCCTGAGGGACGGCTCGAGGCGCGCCCGGAGGCGTCCCGCTGCGTCGCCTGCCAGGCCAAGCACGACCGGCTCCGCCGCTAGGCTCCCTGGGTCGGCCGCTTACGGGCCGAGATGATCAGCTGCACGCCGACGGACTCGTCCGGCTGCATGGCGAGCTCGGCCTCGACCAGCCGCGGCATGCCCTTGGGGTCTCGGCGGAGCACGTGCGCGACCGTGGACGCGGAGAACACCGTGCGCGGCCGGATCCACATCACGGTCAGCCCGGCGTCCTCGAACAGCTCCCGCAGCTGCTCGCTGCCGAAGCAGCGGGTGATCGTGCCGTCCGGCCACGGCACGAGGACGACCTCGGCGTGCGGAAGGTCGCTGAGCTCGGCCCAGTGACGCTGCTCGGCCAGCACGGCCATGCCCAGGACAAGTGAGTCGACGCACGCCAGGACGCGGCCGCCCGGCCGCAGGACGCGGGCGATGTCGGTGATCAGGTTCTCGGCCGCGAGCTGCCGGGACAGGGTCCGGTCCTCGGCGATGACGCCGTCCGCGCACCCGTCGCGCAGGAATGCCAGGCTCGCCGGGTCCGACGTCAGCCGGGCCACGTGGCCAGCGCCGCCCCGGCTGACGGGGGGCGGGAGGGGGGACAGCAACATGTCGCCGCTTGGGCCAGCCGGCGCGGCCGGGCCGGCGACCCGCAGCACGGTATGACCGGCCGCAGCCGCTATGTCGGCGGAGCGCGTCCGCGATCCCGAAATGTCGACGAACAGGCGGCTCTCCCGCGGTAGCCAGGCTGCGAGCTGTGCCTCGGCTACCGCCTGGTGAAAGTGCCAGTACGGCGACAGCGACTCGGGATCGCCGACGGCCGTAGCGCTGGCCGAAGGCCTCACCGTGACTCCTGCCGTGGCTGCGGCCCCCCTCGCCGCGCGGATTTACTTTGTATGTTCCCCCATCGGGGCCGTTCCTCACCTGCCGCGCCCAAACCGTAGGGGAATGGCTTCCCGGAGGAATGATCAACCCTGGGGGAGTGTTCTAGGGCACATGCCAGTAGCTTGCGGCTCACGCCCGGTCGGCCGCACCGGCGTCAGTGCCGGTCAGCTGATCTCCCACGACGGGACGAGGCCCCTGGGCGAAGTCCAGGGGTACCCCGGCCATGTATCCTCCCGGCCATACGGTCTTTACGGACCGGCCATGCTTTTTCCCGAGGAGGTGGGTCCCGTCCCGGAGACACTTGAGCAGCGCGACGAACGGTTCGAGCAGGATGTTCTGCCGTACCTGGATCAGCTGTACTCCGCCGGGCTCCGCATGACCCGAAACCCGGCCGACGCCGAGGACCTGGTGCAGGAGACATTCGCGAAGGCGTACGCCTCGTTCCATCAGTTCCAGCCAGGCACCAACCTGAAGGCATGGCTGTTCCGCATCCTGACCAACACCTTCATCAACACGTACCGGAAGAGGCAGCGCGAGCCGCAGCGGTCCGGTGCCGAGGAGGTGGAGGACTGGCAGCTCGCCCGGGCGGCCTCGCACACCTCCGGCGGCCTGAAGTCGGCCGAGGCGGAGGCGCTCGAACGGCTGCCCGACTCCGACATCAAGCGGGCGCTGCAGGC
Source organism: Streptosporangiaceae bacterium (assembly GCA_050014855.1). Classification (GTDB taxonomy): domain Bacteria; phylum Actinomycetota; class Actinomycetes; order Streptosporangiales; family Streptosporangiaceae; genus Bog-532. Next base: position 4,116 of record JBEKCN010000241.1, read on the forward strand.
TCTGCCCGAGGAATTCCGCATCGCGGTCTACCTGGCCGACGTGGAAGGTTTCGCGTATAAGGAGATCGCCGACATCATGGGTACGCCGATTGGCACGGTGATGTCCCGTCTGCACCGGGGGCGCAGGCAGCTGCGCGACATGCTCGAGGACTATGCCGCCGAACGCGGCCTGGTCCGGTCGGCGTCCGGATCAGGCTCTGCGGATTCCGCGGGCAGCGAGCCCGGGGAGGAAGGCCGATGAGCTGCGGGAGGCCGCACGAGGTGCCCTGTACCGAGGTCCTGGACCGCATCTACGCTTACCTGGACGGCGAGCTGGACGACTCCGATTGCTCGAAGGTGCGCCAGCACCTCGACGAGTGCGGGCCGTGCCTGCGCGAGTACGGGCTCGAGGATGCGGTGAAACGGCTGGTCCGCAAGCACTGTGGCTGCGATCCGGCGCCGACCGATCTGCGCGCGAAGATCCTCGTCCGGATTCAGGAAGTGCGCGCGCACATCGAGTACTGACCGGCCTGATGCGATCTGGCCACTACTGTCCGTGACTGTCATCGATTGCGCACTGCGATTCACTGTTCACGATATGCTCATCAGAGCATTGGGCCTACGCGGGTACGTGCCGCCGGGCTAATCTGGGTTCTTTGGTGCTGTGCCGCGCTCCTCACTGCCCACGTGCACCTCAGGATGACGGTCCCTGATCCAGAGTCCGCCCGGCCCGGCCGGGCGGTCCTGAGTCCCGGGAGGAGGCACGGCCGTGCTGCGACGAGGAATTACCTGGGGCTTACCCGGCCCTGCCTTGCCGGCAGCGCGGCACGCCCCCGGTGAGGGGGGGATTTGGGCAGGCTCTCGCGGGTAACGTGGCTCTATATAGGCACTGTGGTAGCCGCCGCCGCGGTCGTCCTCGCCGTCAGCCCGTACCAGGGCATCTCGTGGAGCTGTCTGGCGGTCCTCGCGGTCCTCTTTCTGGTCTGCGAGTCCCTGCCGACGGCGATCATGCCGCGCCGGATCGCGTGGTCACCTGGTTACGCCGCCACGCTGGCCTCCGTCGTTCTGGTCGGGCCGGCCGGCGCGGCCCTGGTCGGTGCCGTCAGCGCGTTCGCCCTGCGCCGCGGTCCCATCGTGCCGCAGCGCATGTTCAACGGCGCGATGTACGCGCTCAGCGCCTACGGCGCCGGGCGGGTCTTCCTCGCGCTCGGCGGGCACGTCGGCGTCCCGGCCGGCAATTCCTTCGCCCAGCTGATCGGGCCGTTCATGGGCGCGGCGGCGGCCCACGTCATCGCGAACTACGGGCTCGTAGCCGGTGTACTGTGGCTCACCAATGGCCCCGGCTCTTCTGCGCCGGGTGGCCGCGGTGTGCTTGACCTGCGCCTTCCGCTGCCGGACCTCGGGTATGCCGTCTTCGGCCTGCTGATCGCCGCGTTGTGGGGCGTCGTCGGGCCGTTCGCGGCGATCCTGGTGCTGATCCCGCTGTTCGTGGCGCGCTGGGCCATTGCCCAGTTCGCCGACCAGCAGCGCGCCTACGAGGCCACACTGCGGGTGCTCTGCCAGGCGGTGGAGACCAAGGACTTCTACACCCGGGGCCACAGCGAGCGCGTATCGCGGGGATCGGTCATGATCGCCCGTGCGATCGGGATGCGTCCCGAGCGGGTCGAGGCCATCCGGTACGCCGGCATGCTGCATGACGTGGGCAAGCTGGGGGTGCCCACCAAGGTGCTGCAGAAGACCGGGAAGCTGACCGAAGAGGAGTACGCCGCCATCCAGCTGCACCCGATGCGCGGGCTCGAAATCATCCGGGAGATCGGCTTCCTGGACGAGGCGCTGGCCGGCATCATGCACCACCACGAGCGCATCGACGGCCGGGGTTACCCGCTGGGCCTGGCGGGGGACGAGATCCCCGAGTTCGCCAGGGTGCTGGCGGTGGCCGACGCCTTCGACTGCATGACCTCGACCCGCTCCTACCG
>JBEKCN010000242.1:0-6055 GCA_050014855.1 Streptosporangiaceae bacterium
GTGACGGTCCTTGGGTCGGTGACGGTCCTTGGGTCGGTGACGGTCCTTGGGTCGCTGACGGGCCGTGGGTTGCTCGCGACCCGCGGGTCGGTGACGGGGCGCGGGTGGACGAGCTGTGAGTTGCTCGCGGCCCGTGGGTCGCCGACAGGCCGTGGGCCGCGGACGGGCCGCGGGTGGACGAGCTCTGAGTTGCTCGCGGCCCGCGGGTCCGTGACGGTCCGTGGGTCGCGGACGGGGCGCGGGTTGCTGGCGGTCTGCGGGTCGCGGAGGGGCCGCGGGTCCTGGACGGGTCGTGCGTTGCTCGTGGCCCGCGGGTCGCTGACGGTCCTTGTGTCGCTGACGGGCCGTGCGTCGCTCGCGCGCTGCCGGTCGTGGACGGCCCATGCGTCGTGGGTGGGTCCTGGGCCGCTCGCCGGCTCCGCGTCGCCCACACCGGTCAGGCTGGCCTGGCTGCCGTGGCCTTCGTCGGCCTGGCTGCCGTGGCCTTCGTCGGCCTGGCTGCCGTGGCCTTCGTCGGCCTGGCTGTCGTCCTTCAGTTCGGCAAGCCAGTCGTTCATCTCGGCCCATTCGTTCTGGCCGGGCGTCCTAACGTCATCTGTCCTCATTTTGATCTTCATGTCAGGCTCTCCAGTTCAGTTAGGTTGAGCGCCGCGCCGCCGGGACCGGTGTGCACGCGCCGCTATTCCGCTATTCCGCGCTTACCGTCCCGTTCTGACCAGCTGGGATTCCCCGTCTAGCTGCATGAATCTTTTACGGTCCTGAATAAGAATAACGACACGATAAAGTTCTGATAGATGTTCGGATTACTTACCTGATGTAGCGGAGCGGTAATTAAAAGCTGCTGTCTTTTTTCATCCACAGGGTGTGGACAATGCTTTCCCTATTTAGCGGCCTGTTCGGCCAAACATGCACCGCCGGAATCCCCAGATATTTTCTGCCTGTGCACAGGCGCGCAGCTTTTCTTCACAGGTGCTCCACAGCTTTATGCACAGCGCGGCGCGTCCAGCCGGGACCGCGAGCAGCCTGCGAGCCGGGCCGCCAGGATGACCGAGCCGGTTCAGCCGGCCGGTGAGCCTGCGCTCACCGGGGCGGCGGCTGGCGGCAGGGCGGGCGGCCGGAACGCGGCGAAGGGGTTGGTCACGACCAGGCTCCGGCTCACGAACCGGTAGAGGGTGGCGGGCCTGCCCCCCAGGGAGGTCGGGCGGGCCGCCGCCGGTGTGGCCTCGATGACACCGCGGCGGGTCAGGATCCGCTGCAGGTTGGTGGCCGAGATCAGGTGCCCGACCGAGGCTGCGTAGATGTCCCGGAGCTGGGCGATCGTGAAGGTCTCCGGGGCCAGGGCGAAGCCGATGTTGGTGTAGGACAGCTTGGCCCGTAGCCGCTCCCGCCCGGATTCGGCGATGGACCCGTGGTCGAACGCGGTCGGCGGCAAATCCTGCACCGGGTGCCAGGCGGTGTCCGCCGGAATGCGCGGCTCGGCATCGGACGATACGAGAGCCAGGTAAGCGGTGGCCAGCACGCGGCCCCGGGGATCGCGGACCGGGTCGCTGCGGGTCTCCAGCTGTTCCATGTGCGCGATTTCGGTGAGGTCGACCTTCGCGGCCAGGTGGTGGCCGAGCGACGTCCCCAGGCGCTCGTCTTCAGCGAGCGGCCCGCCCGGCAGCGCCCAGCGGCCCTCGAACGGCGGTTCCGCCCGCTGCCACAGCAGGACGTGCAAGCTGTCCGCGCGGACCTGCAGCACCACGGCCAGTACCTCATGCGGGAACTGCGGGTGATTGTTCGGCACGCTCGCATGGTACCGATCCAACGTCTTTTTGACTCCAAGGTGAAAACGGTTTTACACTCCCAGTCTAAAACCAGATCTCCACGATGGAGAGGGGCGGATCATGACCAGCACGGACGTGGCCGCACAGCCCAGCACCAAGAGCGACGCACCGGGCAGCGCCAGGAGCGACGCGCAGCCCAGCGCCAGGAGCGACGCGCGGCCCAGCAGCCGGAGTGACGCGCAGCCCAGCAGGCGGAGCGACGCGCGGCCCGGCGCCGGGAGCAACGCGCAGACCAGGACCCGAAGCGACGCGCAGCCCAGCGCCAGGAGGCGCGCAGAGCACAGCAGCGGGAGCTACGGGGCAGACAGCACGGGGAGTCACCGGGAGCAGGCGGCCGGAGATCGGGCGGAGGACGCCAGCGAGGACTGGGCGCAAGAGGTCCGGCGGCTGGCGGCCCAGCGTGACGCGGTGATCCTGGCGCACAACTATCAGGCTCCCGAGATCCAGGACGTGGCTGATCACGTGGGTGACTCGCTCGCCTTGTCACGGCTGGCCGCGCGGAGCACGGCCAGCGTGATCGTCTTCGCTGGCGTCTACTTCATGGCCGAGACGGCCAAGATCCTCGCCCCGGACCGGACCGTGCTGATCCCGGAGCCGGAGGCCGGCTGCTCGCTCGCCGACACCATCACCGCCCCGCAGGTCCGGGACTGGAAGGCCGAGCACCCCGGTGCCGCGGTCGTCGCCTACGTGAACACCAGCGCCGAGGTCAAGGCCGAAGCCGATCTGTGCTGCACCTCGGCCAATGCGGCGCAGATCGTGGCGTCGCTGCCGGCGGAGCAGGAGGTGCTGTTCCTGCCCGACCAGTTCCTCGGCGCCTACGTACAGCGCGCGACCGGCCGTCCTAACATGCACATCTGGATGGGGGAGTGCCACGTGCACGCCGGGATCAGCCCGGCCGAGCTGCGCCGTAAGGCCAATGCCGACCCTGCCGCGGAGCTGTTCATCCACCCCGAATGCGGCTGCTCGACGGCGGCGCTGTGGCAGACGCAAGACGGCGACCTGCCGGAGAGCCGCACCCGGGTGCTTTCCACCGGCGGCATGCTGGACGCAGCCCGGACGACCACCGCCGCCACGGTGCTGGTGGCTACCGAGACCGGCATGCTGCACCAGCTCCGGCGGGCCAACCCGGCGGTGCACTGGGAGCCGGTCAACCCCGGCGCCGTGTGCCGCTTCATGAAGATGACCACCCCGGCCTCCCTGCTGCGCTGCCTGCGCGAGGGAACCACGGAAGTGCAGGTCCCCGCCGATATCGCCGAACGGGCCCGACGGTCGGTTCAGGCCATGATCGGGGCCGGTACGTCGGCAACTGCCCTCCCCGGAGCCGGAATGCCGACCAGGGTGCCGGGCGCCGCACCGGCCGGAATGACAGGCGCCACACCGCCCCGCACGCCCGGCGCCGGGTCGGCCGAGCTGACGGCTGCGGTGATCGCGGAATGACCGGGCCAGAGCTACGCGCCCTGCCCACGGCCGGGATCCACTGGGAACTCAGCGCCGACGTCGTGGTCGTGGGCTCGGGCGCCGCGGGGATGACCGCGGCCCTGACCGCCGCCCGTTACGGCCGCCACGTGCTGCTGCTCAGCAAGGACGACCTCGGCGGGGGAGCCACCCCGCTGGCTCAGGGCGGCCTGGCCGCCGCGATCGGTCCTGGTGACAGCCCGGCCCGGCACGAAAGCGACACCCTCGTCGCGGGCGCCGGGCTGTGTGACCCGGCCGCCGTGACGGCGCTGGCCGCCGGCGCTCCCGGCGAGATTGCCCGCCTGGCCTCGCGCGGTGCCCAGCTGAACCGGACGGCGCTGCATCTGGAGGGTGGCCACAGCCGCCACCGGATCGTGCACGCCGGCGGCGACGCGGTCGGCGCGGAGGTGCACCGGGTGCTGCTGGCGGCCCTGGTGGCCAGCCCGGTGGAGATTCTCACCCGCTGCGCTGTGCTGGACGCCCTGATCGGTGACCGCGGCACCGTGGGCGGGGTGCTAGCCGGAATGGTGAGGGACGATGGGACGCTGTGGACCGGCCAGGTGACGGCCCGCGCGGTCGTGCTGGCCACCGGCGGCTTCGGGCAGGCCTACGCGACGACCACGAGCCCGGCCGGGGTGACCGGCGATGGCCTGGCCCTGGCGGCCCGTGCTGGCGCCGAGCTGCAGGACCTGGAGTTTGTTCAGTTCCACCCGACGGTGCTGTGGCAGCAAGCGGCCCGCGGTCAGTGCCCGCTGATCACCGAGGCCCTGCGCGGGGCTGGCGCCGTGCTGGTGGACGCGGCAGGCCAGCCGGTCATGACCAGCCGTCACCCGCTGGGCGACCTGGCCCCACGGGATGTCGTGTCGGCGGCGATGCAGGAGCGGATGGCGTCGGGGGACGGGCCCGGCGATCACCTGTGGCTGGACGCGACCGCGTTCGGCGAGGCCCAGCTGGAGCAGGACTTCCCCACGGTGACCGCCGCGTGCCGGGCGCGGGGCGTTGACCCGGCCGTCGAGCCCATCCCGGTCGCCCCCGGCGCGCACTACGCGTGCGGCGGTATCAGGGCCGATCTGGCCGGGCGGACGTCGCTCACCGGGCTGTTCGCGGTCGGGGAGGCCGCGTCGACCGGTGTGCACGGCGCCAACCGGCTCGCCTCCAATTCCCTGACCGAGGCCCTGCTGACCGGACGGCGGGCCGGTGAGCTCCTCGGCCAGGATCTGCCTGCGCCTGCGCCTGCGCCTGCGCCCGCGGCCGGCGTGCGGTGCCCGCAGCCGGGCCTGGGAGTGAGCCCGGCCGCCCGGCCGATGCTGGCCGCCGCCATGTCGAAGCACGCCGGGGTGGTTCGCGATCGCCCGGGCGTCCAGCAGCTTCAGCGGAGCCTGGCCCAGGCCCCGGCGGCGGAGCCCGCTGGCCGCGGACTGGATCTGGCCACCGTGGAAGCGACGAACCTGCACGCGGTGTCGGTCCTGGTCGCCGTCTCAGCGCTGGCCCGGCCGGAGAGCCGGGGCTGTCATCGGTGGCGTGACGCACCGCCGTCCCATTCGGCCCGCAACGCACGGCACACGGTGGTCCGCGTCGATCCGGCCCAGTTGCGGGCCACGGCTGCCGCGGCCGAACCGACCAGGACAGGAGCCGCCGCATGACGCTGAGCATCCCCGTGACCGAAGGCCTGCTCGAGGCCGGCCTGGATCCGGATGACACCGAGCGGGTCGTGCGAGGCGCGCTGGCGGAGGACCTGCGCTACGGCCCGGACGTGACGTCGGCGGCCACGGCCACCGCGGGCGCGCGGGCCGTGGCCGGTGTGGTGGCTCGTGAGCCGGGCGTGCTGGCCGGACTCCCGGTCGCCCTGGCCGTGCTGGACGCGGCCGGGGTCCCGCCGGAGGCCGCCGAGCCGCGGCACGCGGACGGCGACCGTGTCGCCGCCGGGGCTGAGGTCCTGCGGATCCGTTCCGGTCTGCGGGAGCTTCTTGGTGCCGAACGAACCCTGCTCAACGTCCTGACCCACCTGTCGGGCATCGCCACCGCGACCCGGGCCTGGGCGGACGCGCTGTCGGGTACAGGCTGCGCGGTCCGCGATACCCGGAAGACCATCCCGGGGCTGCGTCAGCTGGAGAAGTACGCCGTCCGGTGCGGCGGCGGCCTGAACCACCGGATGGGCCTCGGCGACGCCGCACTGATCAAGGACAACCACGTGACGGCCGCGGGCAGCGTCACCAAGGCCATCGAAGCGGTCCGCGCGGCCGCCCCGGCGCTGCCGCTGGAGGTGGAGTGCGATGACCTGTCCCAGGTGGAAGAGGCCCTGGCGGCCCGCGCGGAGCTCATCCTGCTCGACAACATGGACCTGGCCGATCTCCGGGCCGCCGTCGCCCTGGCCAGGCCCCACCCTGCAGTGCGCCTGGAGGCCAGCGGCGGCCTGCGCCTGGCCACGGCCCGGGCCGTGGCGGAGACCGGCGTCGACTTCGTCGCCGTCGGCGCCCTCACCCACTCCAGCCCCGCCCTCGACCTGGGGCTAGATCTGCTGTCCGGTTGAGCAAGGGCACGCCGAGGCGCACATTTACGCCCTGGGGCCACTCAGAGCCCCATGGCGCAAACCTTCGCGGTCCCGGGGAAGCAGGCCTGGCGCTCACCACGTCCCGGAACTCAGCGACATGGGCAGCCGGCTCACCCGTCGGCTCGGCACGAAGCGGGCGGAAGAGCTCTCGCTCGCCGGAGCGTTGCTCGATCTCAACGAGACCGCCCTGTACGCGCAGCGGCAGATCGACCTCGCCCGTCGG
>JBEKCN010000243.1:0-6048 GCA_050014855.1 Streptosporangiaceae bacterium
CCACCGGGCTGCAGGACTTCTTCCCCTACGACAAGGTCTCCGACGACGAGTACCTGGACTCCCGGCTCAAGCAGCTCGGCCTGGTCCCGGGCGACATCGACTACGTGGTGCTGTCCCACCTGCACTTCGACCACGCGGGCAACGCCCTGATGTTCAAGGACTCCGGCGCCCGGCTGGTCTGCAGCGACACGGAGAAGGAGTTCGCGTTCGGCTTTGATGGTCCCTTCACCGGCGCGCACATCAAGGACGACTATCAGGCCCTGAGCTTCGAGACGGTCTCCGGTGACGCGGAGTTCCTGCCCGGGGTCAGCTTCATCCAGACTCCCGGGCACACTCCCGGCAGCATGTCCATGCGGGTGGACCTGCCCGAGACCGGCACGATGATTTTCACCTCCGACGCGGTGTATATGGGGGCCAGCTACGGCCCGCCCACCGTGCCCGCGGCCATCGTGAACAACCTGGAGCAGTTCTACGCCTCGGTCGAGAAGCTGCGCGGGATCGCCACCGAGACCAACGCGACGCTGGTCTTCGGGCACGACGCGGACCAGATTCACCAGCTGCGCACCGCGCCGGACGGCAGTTACCGCTGAGCGGGCTCCCCGCCCGCGGCCCGGACGTTTCCCGTTACCCGCCGAAAGGACCGATCATGGCCGCGCCCAGCGGTGTCAACCTGACCGAAGAGACCATCTTTACCTGGGGCGCGCCGCCGCTGAAGTTCGGCGCGGGCGCCGTGGACGAGATCGGCTTTGAGATGGCCCAGCACGGGGCCCGGCGCGTGCTCATCCTCACCGACCCGAAGATCAGCGAGCTCGGCATCCCGGCGCGGATCGCCGAATCGCTGACCAGGCAGGGGATCACGTCGGAGATCTTCGACGGCGTGCACGTCGAGCCCACCGACGACAGCATGGACAAGGCGGCCGGCTACGCCCGCCAGCAGGGCCCGTGGGACGGCTTCGTCGCCGTCGGCGGCGGGTCCTCCATCGACACGGCCAAGGCGGTGAACCTGCTGACCACCGACGGCGGCGAGCTCATGGACTACATCAACGCGCCGATCGGCGAGGGCCGCGCCCCGCGGCAGCCGCTCAAGCCGCTGATCGCGGTGCCCACCACGGCCGGCACCGGGTCCGAGAGCACCGCGATGTGCGTGCTCGACATCCTGTCGATGCGGGTCAAGACCGGCATCAGCCACTGGCGGCTGCGGCCCACCCTGGCCGTCATCGACCCGCTGGTCTCGCTCACGCTGCCGCCCGAGGTCACCGCGTCCGCGGGCATGGACATCGTGTGCCACGCCCTGGAGTCCTACACCGCCCGCTGGTACACCACGTTCGACCGCAAGCGGCCCGAGCAGCGCGTCACCTACTGCGGGTCCAACCCGGTCTCGGACCTGTGGAGCGAGAAGGCCCTGGCGCTGATCGCCACCTCGTTCCGCGCCGCCGTCCACGACGGGTCGGACCTGCAGGCCCGCAGCGACATGATGCTCGCCGCGACGTTCGCGGGCATGGGGTTCGGCAACGCCGGCGTACACATCCCGCACGCCAACGGCTACCCGATCGCGGGCAGGGTCAAGGACTTCCGGCCCGCCGGGTACCCGCAGCAGGAGCCGATGGTGCCGCACGGGATGTCGGTCTCGCTGACCGCGCCGGAGGCGTTCCGGTTCAGCTTCCCCAGCGCCCCCGACCGTCACCTGCGCGCCGCGGCCATGCTGGCGCCGGGCCAGGACAAGCTCAACGACGCCGGGGAGCAGCTGCCGTCCGCCGTTGTCGAGCTGATGCGGGACATCCACCTCCCGAACGGGATCGGTGCGGTGGGCTACACCGAGTCCGACGTACCCGACCTGGTGCCCGGCACGATGAAGCAGCAGCGACTGCTGGCCACCTGCCCGCGGCCGGTCGCTGAGGACGACATCGCCCTGATCTTCACCCGGTCCATCGAGAACTGGTAACCCGGATGCCGCTGTACGACTACCACTGCCCCCAGGGGCACATCTTCGAGCAACTGGTCCCGATCGCCGCCCGGGAGCAGCAGGACTGCCCGGTCTGCGGGCAGCCCAGCCCGAAGATCCCCTCCCGGGTCACGCTCGGCGGCCAGGCCAGCCCCGGGCTGGCCAGGGAGCAGATGCCGCAGACCTGGCGCGGCACCTACGAGGGCCATCCCGAGTACGTCCGCCAGCTGCGCCGCCAGTGGGAGGCGCGGCAGAAGCTGGAGGACAAGTACGAGGAGCTGCGCGGCGACCGGCGGCCCGTGCTGGCCCACGAGGGCCGCTACCACGGTGCGCCGCTGCGCGCTGGCGAGCCGGCGCCGGCGGTCCCGCCCGGCCCGGGGCCTACGCACGGCCGCGCGGATTCCCCGCATGTGCACGACACGGAGCCGCCGACTAGGCTGTGATCCCGTGCCGGATGGGAAAACGTGACCGAGTCGTCCCGCGCGCTCGCCGCTGACCTGGCCGCGCGGGTCCGTGGTCAGGTGCGCTTCGACTCCACCAGCCGGGCCGTGTTCGCCGCGGACGCGTCCAACTACCGGCACGTGCCGGTCGGGGTCGTTCAGCCCGCGGACAATGACGACGTGCTGGCCACGCTCGAGGTATGCCGGAAGCACGACATTCCCGTGCTGCCGCGCGGAGCGGCCACCAGCATCGGCGGGCAGGCCGTCAACGAGGCCGTGGTCATCGATTTCTCCCGGCATCTGCGGTCTGTGCTGAGCATCGACCCGGAGCAGGCCGTCGCCCGGGTGCAGCCCGGCGTGGTGCTCGACGACCTGCGCGCGGCGGCCGCCCCGCACGGTCTGACCTTCGGGCCCGACCCGTCCACGCACAGCCGCTGCACGCTGGGCGGGATGATCGGCAACAACGCCTGCGGCTCGCACTCGGTGGCCTGGGGCAAGACCGTGGACAACGTCCGGGACCTCACCGTGGTCAGCTACGGCGGCACCCAGCTCACCGTCGGCCCTACCGCCCCGGATGAGCTGACCGCCCGCGCGCGGCAGCCCGGTGAGGCGGGCGGCATCTATCGCGGCCTGGCCCAGCTCAGCGAGCGCCACGCCGCACTGATCCGCACCCAGACGCCCCGGCTGACCCGGCGGGTGTCCGGTTACAACCTGGACCAACTGCTGCCCGAGAACGGCTTCAATCTGGCCCGCGCCCTGGTCGGTACCGAGGGCAGCTGCGTCACGATGCTGGAAGCCACGGTGGATCTGGTCCCTATGCCGGCCGCCCGGGTGCTGACCGTCGTCGGCTACCCCGGCCCGTTCGGGGCCGCGGACGCCGCGCCCGGTTTCCTGGATCTGGCCCCGCTGACCATCGAGGGCATGGACGTGGCGCTGATCGCCGCGCTGCGGGCGGCCCGGCCCGCCGACCAGCGGTACAAGCTGCTGCCGGACGGCGAGGGCTGGCTGTTCATCGAGACCGGCGGCGCCACCGGGACCGAGGCCGGAGCGGCGGCCCAGGCCGTCGCGGCCCGCGCCGCGCAGACCGGGGGGACCAGCCGGATCGTCACCGACCCGGCCGCGATGCGGACCCTGTGGGGCATCCGGGAGGCCGGGGCCGGGATCCTCACCCGTGGCGCGGACGGCCGGGAGGCCTGGCCCGGCTGGGAGGACACCGCGGTGCCGCCCGAGCAGCTCGGGCCGTATCTGCGGGAGTTCCGCAAGCTGATGGACGATCACGGCCGGCGGGGCGCCTACTACGGCCACTTCGGCGACGGCTGCGTGCACATCCGGATCGACTTCGACCTGATCACCGCGACCGGCATCGCGGGCTTCCGCCGCTTCATCACCGAGGCCGCCGACCTGGTCACGGCGCACGGCGGGTCGCTGTCCGGCGAGCACGGCGACGGCCAGGCCCGCTCCGAGCTGCTGCCGCGGATGTACTCCCCGGCGATGATCGCCGCCTTCGCGGAGTTCAAGGGCAGCTGGGATCCGCGGGACCGGATGAACCCCGGGGCCGTGGTCCGGCCCCGGCGGCTCGATGCCGATGTGCGCGTCCACGTCGAGGGACCGCGTCCCGGCGCCCGCATGCACCTGGCCTTCGCCCACGACAACGGCAGCCTGGAGGCGGCCACCCGCCGCTGCGTCGGCGTCGGGGCCTGCCTGTCCGGCAGCGGCAACGTGATGTGCCCGAGCTACCGGGCCACCGGTGAGGAGCAGCACTCCACCCGCGGCCGGGCCCGGCTGCTGTTCGAGTTCGCCAGCGGCCGGGCGGGTGTCGACGCCGCGCACGCCGACGACGTGGCCGGCGCGCTGGACCTGTGCCTGTCCTGCAAGGGCTGCAAGCGGGACTGCCCCGTCGGCGTTGACATGGCCGCGTACAAAGCTGAGTTCCTGGCCCAGCGGTACGCCGGGCGGCGGCGGCCGGCCGCGCACTACTCGCTGGGCTGGCTGCCGCGGTGGCTGCGGCTGGTCAGCCGGACCCGCAGCGCCGCCCTGCTGAACTGGGCCGCACGCCGGCCGGCCCTGGCCGCGGTGGCCAAGCGCCTCGGCGGGATCGCCCCGGAACGGGACATTCCCGCGCTGGCCGGGGAATCGTTCCAGGCGTGGTTCGCCCGCCGCGGACCGCGCCCGGAGTCCTCGGCGACTGCGGCGACTCCGGAGACTGCGGCGACTCCGGAGACTCCGGGGCCGCGGCTGCTGCTGTGGCCCGACACGTTCACCAACTACCTGGAGCCGAGCATCGGCCGGGACGCCGTCGCCGCCCTGGAGGCGCTCGGCTACCGGGTCGAGGTCCCGGCCCAGCCCGTCTGCTGCGGCCTGACCTGGATCAGCACCGGCCAGCTCGGCCACGCCAAAGAGGTCATGGCCCGGACCCTGGCCACGCTGCAGCCGTGGCTGGACGCCGGGGTACCCATCGTCGGGCTGGAGCCGAGCTGCACGGCTGCCCTGAAGTCCGAGGCGACCGAGCTGCTGCCGGACAGCCCCGCCGCGAAGCAGGCCAGCGCGGCCGTCCGTTCGCTGGCTGAGATCCTCCGCCCGCACGCCGGTGCCCTGCGCGACCGCGCCACGCAGCAGGCCACGGCGCGCGACGGTCACGCGGAGCCCCAGGCCGGCGCCACGCAGCAGGCCACGGCGCGCGACGGTCACGCGGAGCCCCAGGCCGGCGCCACGCAGCAGGCCACAGCGCCGGAAGACCGCCCGGAGGCTGCCGCGCCGCCCAGGGCGCTGGTCCAGGTGCACTGCCATCAGCACGCCGACCTGGGCTTCGACGCCGATCGCGAGGTGCTGGCCGCGCTGGGCGTCCAGGCCGAGGTGCTCGATTCCGGCTGCTGCGGGCTGGCGGGTAACTTCGGCTTCGAGCGGGGCCACTACGAGGTCTCGCAGGCCTGCGGCGAACGCGTGCTGTTCCCCGCCATCCGCGCGGACCAGGACGCGGCGGTCGTCGCCGACGGCTACAGCTGCCGCACCCAGATCCGCCAGGCCACCGGCGGCGCCCCCGTGCACCTGGCCCACCTGGCCGCCGCCGTGCTCGCCCCGGTCAGGACACGGAGTGGACGATCGTCGCCGTGTACTGACCGACGATAGCGGTCGGAGGCACGTTCACGTCGATCAGCGGATCCCAGGTGGCGGACGTCGTGCCGCCCACGTTGGTGGCGCTGACGATGGGCTGCGGGTCGCCGGACAGACTCGTCACGGGCGCGGTGCTGAAGGTAGCCGACCCGGTGGTCGAGCCGAAGCCAGTGATGTCGTAGTAGGCATCGCTGGCCGGGATGGTCTCCGGCCCCGTCCCGTTGCCGGTGGTGAACCCGGTGGCCGAGACGGTCGCGGTCCAGTCGGCACCGAAGCCCCGGTTGTCGATGACCTGAACGGTGCCCAGGCTGGCGCTTGCGCTGCCGCCCGGGTCGGTGGAGCCCAGGTCGGCGCTGATGGGCACGGTGATGGACAACGCGCCGGCCATGACGGGGACGGTGACACTGCAGCGCGGGTCGGTGCCCCTGGCCGGGCAGTCGCTGCCCGGATCCGCCGAGACGACGGTGTTGGCCAGGATTCTGCCGCCCGTATCGGGGTCGTTCACCGTGACCGAGTAGTTGATGGTGACGACATCGCCGGGGGTCAGGTCGCCGG
>JBEKCN010000244.1:0-6040 GCA_050014855.1 Streptosporangiaceae bacterium
TGTGGCGGCCAGGGCGACGCGGTCGTCGCCGGCCGCCGCGATGACCTCCATCAGCATGTGCAGCACGTCGTGCCGGTCCTGGTCGGCGTCCAGCAGCCGCTGCGCGGCCTCCCACAGGCCGGGCGGGTCGCCCCGCCACAGCCGGTCGGCCAGGTCCAGATGCTGCTGCAGGTGGCGGTCATCGGTGCCGGCATCTTTGTGTGCGGCCTCGAGCAGGGCACGCCGGCCGTCCGGGTCCGCCGGGTCGAGGGAGGCCAGGTCGACGCCGCCGACCCGGCCGTGCAGCAGCGGGAACGCGAAGGCCCGCCGGGGGAGTGCCTCCAGGTCGCTGTCCGGCAGCAGCCGCGCGACCAGAGCCGAATCAAGGCCGAATTCCGCCGGGCTGCGGTACGTCCGGCTGAATGCGCCCATGGCGTTGAACACCGCGTCGAGGGTCTCGCTGACCGCCTTCTCGCCGAGGCCGCGGCGCCGTCCCGCCCAGCGGATCCAGGCGAGCAGCAGGTGCGGCATCGCCTCCTGCTCCTCCGGCGTGAGCATGACCTTACGCGGCAGCCAGGTCAGCAGGAACGTATCGGCCTTGACGGGGCTCATCCGCAGTGGCCGGCCAAAGTCCTGATCGCAGCCGTAATCGATGATCCGGTCGGCACAGTGGCTGGCCGCGCTGCGGTCCGACAGGTCCTCGGCCTCGTCGGAGGCGAGAAACTCAGCGGCGAGCATGGCCCGGCGGTCCTTGCTCCACGGCCGCCGCTTGCCGGTGGTGCCGCCCGGGCCCACCGGCCCGTTGAGGCTGCCGGTATCCGCCGATGGTGGCAGCGCGCGGATGCGGGCCCGGATGAACGCGTGGTAAGAGGCGAACGACTCACTGACCGGTGGGTTGTCGGCCGCATCGGTTTCCGTCAGGGCGGCCTCCAGCATGCGCCGCGCGGCCGGGGCATTCACCGGCTTGAAGCCGCCCCGGTCGCCCTCGCCGGACGGCTTGCGGCAAAACTCCAGCAGCTTGGTCACCTGAGAGGTCACCCAGCCGTCGCGGATCATCCCGTCGGCGTTGTAGTCCACCACCGTGACCAGCGCGTGCGGCTCGGTTCCGCCGTAGCTGAAGACGCAGACCACCTCGTCGGTGTCGCCGTACGCGTCGCTGTTGACGTAGCACTCGGACCCGGTGACCGCGCCCAGATGCTGCGCCCAGTTGGGGCTGCGCACACCGCGTTCCATCAGTTCCAGCGCCGCCTGCTCGGCCTTGGACGCCTGCCGGGACGTGCCCAGGCAGGCGATGCCGGACAGCAGCGCAAGCGCGGCCGGGCTGCTGCGCCGGGCGGCGTAGTCGACCAGCCCCTCACCGACCAGCCGTTCCACATCAGCGCTCCGTGCGCTATCCCGGCGCTGCCCCCACCAGGTGCCCAGCAGCTCACTGACCATCAGCTCCGCGTCCAGCGGACTTCGTACCGCGAGGAGTTCGCGCGCAGCGCGCAGCAGCTCATCGAACAGCGCGTTCGGGGGCGCGGCGGATGCCGCCGACCAATCCTGGCCGCTGCCTCCGCCGGGGGCTGGACTGCGTCGTCGGCTCTGCGGACTCACCTTGATAGCCTCTCAGATCTGTACATGTGGACGCTACGCTACGGTGCAAGGCCCGCTGTAGTTCCGGCCGCTATCGGCGTGTTGCGCTCGGCGCCCGCAGCGGGCCGGGTACGCGAAGCGGTCCCGTCCCGCCGCGTGCTGTCCGTCAAACCGCCCAGGTCGGCATCAGGTATGGTCACCTGGCCGCAGCGGCGCCGGGAATGTGGCACGCTTGTCTGAATAACTGCTGCGAAGAGCCGCCAAGCCGACGGTCTTCCGGGGACGATAGAGCAAACAGCCGTGGCGCGGGTCGGCCTTCGCTCGCCGTGACGGCGGCCGGTAGCGCTGACGCCACGCCGCTGGCACCTGTGCGTGATGAGGGAGCAGGAAGGAGCCGCCGATGGCAGGTCGGTGCATGAGACACCGGTGCCCCCGGTGAGCACTGACATGTCCGTGCCTCAGCCGCGGATGTCCGAGCTCGGCACGGCGGACGCCGCGCTGCTCGACACGCTGCTGCGCGAGGCGCCGATCGGTTTCGCTCTCTTCGGCCCCGACCTCTGCTTCCGCCGGGTCAACGACATGCTGGCCCGGCTGTATGGCCGCGACCCGGAAGATCATGTCGGGCAAAAGCCGTCCCATGTCTGGCCGTCCGAGTTCGCCAGCACGGCGGAGTCGGCGGCCCGGCAGGTCCTGGCGGAAGATCACCCCGTCTTCGGCGCGCACCAGTACCGCACGCCGGGCACGGCTGCCGCGCCCGCATCCAGCCCGGCTGGCGTGGCGGGCGCCGCCGTGCCGCAGGACGCCAACGGGGCCGCGGCGGGCACCCCGGGAGAGACCGCGCACTTGGCTCTGTCCTGGTTCCCCTCGCACGACGCCGACGGGCACATCACCGGCGTCGTGCTGATCGCGGTGGATGTGACCAGCCGCCAGCGTTCGGAGGACGCCATCCGGCGCAGCGAGGAGCGCTACCGCTCCCTGGTGCTGGGCGGTGCGCAGATTGTCTGGGTCGCGGACGCCGACGGCGAGATCACCGAGGACTGCCCCGAGTGGCGCTGGGTCACCGGGCAGTCCCTGGAAGAGTTCCTGGGCAGCGGCTGGCTGGACGCGATCCATCCCGAGGACCGGGACCGGGTCGGGCGCGACTGGCAGACCTGTGTCAAGTCCGGGAAGACCTTCGACGACCGGTACCGGGTCCGGACCAGGGCCGGCTCCCACCGGCACTACGACGTCCGCGCGGTGCCGGTCGAACGGGACGGCAGGGTCGTCGAGTGGGTGGGAGCCAGCACCGACGTCACCGGCCAGCGCGAAGCCGAGGAGATGCGCGGCCGGCTCACCGAGCAGCTCTCGGCGGCCGCGCTGCGCACCGCGCGGCTGCAGCAGGCCACCTCCATGCTGGCCGAGGCGCTGACCGTCGAGCAGGTGGTCGAGGTCATCACCGAGGTGGGCCGCACCGCGATCGGCGCGCAGCGGTCCGCGGTGGCGCTGCTGGACGGCGGCCGGCTGAAGGTGATCAACCCGGCCGGCATGCCGCCCGGGCAGTCCGCCGCGACCCGGGACATTCTGCTGGACAGCCCCGGGGTCATGACCCGGGCCATCGCCACCCGCCGGCCGGTGCTCGCCGAGGACACCGAGGCGCTGCGCGTGCTGCTGGAGGACGCCCCGATTGAGGTCGTCGCCGGGGAGGACGAGCGGTCCTGGGTGGGGCTGCCGCTGCTGGCCGCCGGGGCCCCGCTGGGTGCCCTGCGGTTCTCCTTCGGCCGCCCGCGGAAGATCACCGAGGAGGAGCGCGTCTTCCTGGAGGCACTGGCCGGGCAGTGCGCCCTGGCCGTGGAGCGCGCCGCCATGTACGAGCGGGAGCACACGACGGCGGAGACGCTGCAGCGCAGCCTGCTGCCGGATCAGCTGCCGCTGGTCCCGGGTCTGGTCATGGAGGCGCGATACCTGCCGGTCGCCCGGAACATGGAGATCGGCGGGGACTGGTACGACGCGTTCCGGCTGCCGGACGGGCGGCTGGCCATCGCGGTCGGCGACGTCATGGGCAAGGGGCTCACCGCCGCGGCGGGCATGGGGCGTGTCCGCAACGCGCTGCGCGCGCTCGCGCTGACCGATCCGCGGCCCGCGGCCGTTCTGACCGGCCTGGACCGGCTGTTCAGTGCCACCGAGCTGGAAGAGCAGGTCACCACCGTCGCATACCTGGTCATCGACCCGCAGACCGGCGACGGGCTGATGGGCAACGCCGGCCACCTGCCGGTGCTCCGGCTCAGCCTGGACGCTGAGCCCTTCCTCGATGAGACCGAGGCCGGGACGCCGCTGGGCTGGCCGAGTCCGCGCCAGCAGCATCCGTTCCGGCTGCCGCCCGGCGGCACCGCGGTGCTGTACTCCGACGGCCTGGTCGAGAACCGCATCCGGGGCCTGGATGCGGGCCTGAACGAGCTGGTCGCCGTGGCGGCCCGGGCCCGCGGCGGAGTGGTCGGCCACCCGGAGCGGATGCTCAGCTACCTGGTGGACGCGATGCTCGCCGGTCATGAGCAGGACGATGACGTGACCGTGCTCGTCCTGCATGTTCCCCCCCGCGACGTCCCGGAGGGCGATGCGCCCATCGGCACGCGGAACCGCACGCCTGGCGAAAAGGATGGGTCATGACCCCCCCGGGGAATACTCTGCGGCCGGTATGCGTCGCATCTGTGGGGCTGCCGGGATGTCGGTCTTCGTGCCTCGTCATGTACAAGTCATCCACGGCTGCCGCCTATGGTGGTGTGAGTAGGGAGGTAGGTGGGCTGCTTCCGCGCACTGCGCGGGGGCCCGTCCCCGCGCAGGCTGATCCTGCTTCCCCGGTCCATGCATCCGGACCCTCCCGGGAGGACCTGATTCTCGCCATATGCACACAGGAAAGGCGCCGGTATCGGCCGCCAGTCCGGCATGCCGGCCGCGCTTCGCGGCCGTGCATGCTGCTATCCAGCGAAGGAAGAGGTGACCGTGGTGGTGCGCGCTGACTCCGCAGCGCGGAAGCGCTCCCAGCCGTCGGCGGAG
The DNA here is from genome assembly GCA_050014855.1 of Streptosporangiaceae bacterium. Classification (GTDB taxonomy): domain Bacteria; phylum Actinomycetota; class Actinomycetes; order Streptosporangiales; family Streptosporangiaceae; genus Bog-532. The sequence continues at coordinate 4,585 of JBEKCN010000244.1, forward strand.
CAGGACACGCTGGCTTCCGCGGACCGGCACGGATCGGGGCCGGTGGTGGTGAATGGCCGCGGCAACGTTGACGGCGCGAACGGCGCCGACCTTCCCGGTGAAGTCGCCGTCGTCGATCTAGAGGACGCGGACGGCGTCTCCGAGGGCCTGGAAGAGGGCGATCTCGAGGACTTCGACGAGCTGTCCGTGGACGACGTGGAGTCGCTCGCGGTCGTAGAGCTCGACGATACCGAGGTAGTGGACGACACCGAGGTAGTGGACGACACCGAGGTAGTGGACGACACCGAGGTAGCGGACGACACCGGGGAACCCGACCTGGCCGATGCCGATGAGGCTGACGGGCCAGACGAGCCCGAGGACGCCGTCGCCAGCGGGCCCCCGGCCGGGGGAGCGGGTGCGGTCACCGTGGTGGCGGCCGCTGCCGCAGCCGTCCCGGGTGTGGCCAAGCCGGCCACCGAGGGCGGCGAGGGTGACGACGAGACCTTCGTCTTCGGCGACGACGATGACGACCTCCCGGCGGCGCAGGTCGCGGTGGCCGGTGCCACCGCCGACCCGGTCAAGGACTACCTGAAGCAGATCGGCAAGGTGCCGCTGCTCAACGCCGAACAGGAAGTTGAGCTGGCCAAGCGGATCGAGGCGGGCTTGTTCGCCGAGGAGAAGCTGGCCGACGATCTCCGGCTGAACCCGGACCAGCGCATCGACCTGGAATGGATCGCTGAGGACGGCCGCCGCGCCAAGAATCACCTGCTCGAGGCCAACCTGCGGCTGGTCGTCTCGCTGGCCAAGCGCTACACCGGCCGCGGCATGCTCTTCCTCGACCTGATCCAGGAGGGCAACCTCGGCCTCATCCGCGCCGTGGAGAAGTTCGACTACACCAAGGGCTACAAGTTCTCCACGTACGCGACCTGGTGGATCCGGCAGGCGATCACCCGTGCCATGGCCGACCAGGCCCGGACGATCCGTATCCCGGTGCACATGGTCGAGGTCATCAACAAGCTAGCCCGCGTGCAGCGGCAGATGCTCCAGGACCTGGGCCGTGAGCCCACCCCGGAGGAGCTCGCCGCCGAGCTGGACATGACGCCCGAGAAGGTCATCGAGGTCCAGAAGTACGGCCGTGAGCCGATCTCGCTGCACACACCGCTCGGTGAGGACGGCGACAGTGAGTTCGGTGACCTGATCGAGGACTCGGAGGCGATCCAGCCGGGTGAAGCGGTGAGCTTCACCCTGCTCCAGGAGCAGCTCCACTCGGTGCTCGACACCCTGTCCGAGCGTGAGGCGGGCGTGGTCTCCATGCGGTTCGGGCTCACCGACGGCCAGCCCAAGACCCTGGACGAGATCGGCAAGGTCTACGGGGTAACGCGGGAGCGCATCCGCCAGATCGAGTCGAAGACCATGTCCAAGCTGCGGCACCCGTCCCGGTCCCAGGTCCTGCGGGACTACCTGGACTGACTACCTG
>JBEKCN010000245.1:0-6032 GCA_050014855.1 Streptosporangiaceae bacterium
GGCCGGCCGGCGTCGACGGGTCTCCGGAGCTCAGGGGCGGAACTCAGGGGCCCGGAACTCAGGGGCCCGGAACTCAGGGGCCCGGAACTCAGGGGCCCGGAACTCAGGGGCCCGGAACTCAGGGCTGCAGGCCGACCGGTCTACGGGCGTGTCCGGCGCCCAGGGCGCAGGGCGCACGGCCCAGGGCCCAGGGCCCGGGACTCAACGGCCGGGGGCGGCGAACCAGGGATTGTCCGGGCCCATCAGGTAGCGGTCCGCAACGTGATTGAGTACGCGTCGTGCCTGGCGGAACCGGTCAGCGACCTCGGCTACGACAGCCAGCCGTCCAGTTTGCACCGGGGCCAGGGCCAGCGCCGACCGGTACCACCGGGTGCCGAGGTGCTCCAGCAACTCGATGTAGGGCGTAGCCACCAGCCGTTCCTGCTCGGACGCGGGCACCTGCGCGGCACGCAGCAGCCGGGCGGCGTTGACCGGGCCGAACGCCCGGGCCGCTACGTAGTCCGGGAAGACCCCCGACAGGAACAGCGCCACGTCGCCCAGCCGCCGGTAGATACCGGGCCGCGACTCTTCCGGGGCGGCGTCCAGCAGCCCGGCCAGGCGGACGGGATCGAGCTCGCTGAACCGCCGGGTCTTCGCCCGCCCGCCGACGCTGACCTGGTACCGGCCGCTGGCCACCCGCGTGAAGGAGTTGAGCAGCTCAGTGAGGAAGAGCCGCCGCGCGGCCGAGCCGAGAAAATCGCGCAGATCGGGGGCGTCGAACACCGGTACCCGCTGCCGCGCAAGGGACCGTTCCGGCACGTATCGCGCGGTGGCGAGGTCCGCGGCCGCGCGATGCACAGCGACGGCGAAAGCCAGAAACGGTGAGGCCAGAACGGCCTCACCGGATGCGGCCGCCGCCGAGCCGAAGATGGCTTCGAAGACCCGCGGGTCCGCCATGAGCCGGGGCAGGACATCCGCGCGCGGCGGCCGCCCGGTGATCGCGGTGAGCAGTCTGACATCAGCCTCGGTGACGTGCTCTGCGTACTCACTGCCGACCGAGATGCCGTCCACCACTCAACGTTACGTCGCCTTCGGCACCGGGAGAACCCTCGATTTGACCTTGCCTGCGCGAGGAGTGGGCCGTCCTGGATCAGCAGAACTTACTGCACTACTGCACCACTCTGGGCGCCGCCTGGTAAGCCCTTTACGGCACCGAGGCCGGTCCCGGAGCCTGACCGCTCCGTGGCCTAGGGCCCGGTGCGAACGCTTATTCGTAGCGCGGAAGGTGCGAGGGCGGAAAAGCGTTGTACTAAGCCGGGTCCGGTGCGTCATTCTTGGGCCCGTTCCTGTGCGTGATGGAGACCGCCTTGACTACCTCGCTCGCCGACCTGCGAGCACGCCTGCCCGAGCTGACGCCGCGCGACCAGTTCAGGCTCGGCCGCCGCGCCGATCGTGCTGCCGCGCTTCGGGACACCGAAGCGCGAGAGCGTGCGTTCGGCGAGATCAGCACCGAGCTGGATCGAGCCGCGGCCCGGGTAGCCGCCCGGCGCCAGTCCGTCCCGGTGATCTCCTATCCGCCCGAGCTGCCGATCAGTCAGAAGAAGGACGAGATCAAGGCGGCGATCCGCGACCATCAGGTCGTCATCGTGGCGGGCGAGACCGGCTCGGGGAAGACGACTCAGTTGCCCAAGATCTGCCTCGAGCTGGGCCGCGGCGTCACCGGTCAGATTGGCCACACCCAGCCGCGCCGGATTGCCGCCCGGACCGTGGCCGCGCGGATCGCCGAGGAACTGGACACCGAACTGGGCAGCACCGTCGGCTATCAGGTCCGTTTCAGCGACAACTCCAGCGACCAGACCCTGGTCAAGCTGATGACCGACGGCATCCTGCTGACCGAGCTGCAGCGCGACCGGCGGCTGCTGCGCTACGACACGCTGATCATCGACGAGGCACACGAGCGCAGCCTCAACATCGACTTCATCCTCGGTTACCTGAAGCGTCTGCTGCCCAGCCGCCCGGACCTAAAGGTGATCATCACCTCCGCTACCATCGACCCCCAGCGCTTCAGCGAGCATTTCGCCGGAGGCGAATCAAACCAGCACAGCGCCGGAGGCGAATCAAACCAGCACAGCGCCGGAGGCGAATCAAACCAGCACAGCGCCGGAGCCGAATCAAACCAGCACAGCGCCGGAGCCGAATCAAACCAGCACAGCGCCGGAGCCGAAGGCACCGAAAGCGAAGTACCACAGCAGGACCTACGGCGAGGCGCCCGTTACCGGCCTAACGGGCCCGGGGCCGAAGGCCTCGGGCGAGCGGCCGGTGCTGTCGGCGGGAACCGCAGCAGGACCTGCGGCGAGGCGCCCGTTACCGGCCCAGCGAACCGGGCCTCAGGCCCGGTGAGTGGCCTGCGTGTCGGCGAAGTACCAGCGCGGGGCGCGGAGCGCAGCGGGGGGTTCCCGGGGGTCGCCCCCCGGGCTAACACTCTCGGCGAAGTACCGCCGCGCGGGCGCGAAGCGCAGCCGCGGGTTCCAGGGGGGTCGCCCCCCCAGGCCAGCACAGCGCAGCGGGGGGTTCCGGGGGGTCGCCCCCCGGGCCAGCACAGCGTCCCGGTGGTCGAGGTGTCCGGGCGGACGTACCCGGTCGAGGTCCGGTACCGGCCGATCACGGATCCCGATCGCCCCGACGAGGAACCGCGCGATCAGGCCCAGGCCATCAGCGACGCCGTCGACGAGCTGAGTGCCGTGGGCCCTGGCGACATTCTGGTCTTCCTCAGCGGCGAGCGGGAGATCCGGGACACCGCCGACGCGCTGAAGGAGCGGGCCAGCGGGCCCGGCGGCCTGGAAGTGCTGCCGCTCTACGCCCGGCTGTCCACGGCCGAGCAGTACCGGATCTTCCGGCCGCACCGCGGCCGACGGGTGATCCTGGCCACCAACGTCGCAGAGACCTCGCTCACCGTCCCTGGCATCAGATACGTGGTCGACCCGGGCACGGCGCGGATCTCGCGTTACAGCCACCGGACCAAGGTGCAGCGGCTGCCCATCGAGGCGATCTCGCAGGCCTCAGCCAATCAGCGGAAGGGCCGGTGCGGCCGGCTCTCGGACGGGATCTGTATCCGGCTCTACAGCGAGGAGGACTTCGCCGCGCGGCCGGAGTTCACCGACCCGGAGATCCTGCGCACCAACCTTGCGTCTGTCATCTTGCGGATGGCTGCGCTCGACCTGGGCGAGATGGCCGACTTTCCATTCGTCGACCCGCCCGAGGAGCGCAACGTCGCAGACGGTGTGCGGTTGCTAGAGGAGCTGGGCGCCTTCGCCACGGCGTCCCCGGAGCCCAGGATGGCGGGCACCCGCCCGGAGAACGGGCACCGCCGCGGCCGGCGGCGGCTGAGCGACGCGGGCCGAAAGCTGGCCGAGCTGCCGGTCGACCCGCGGATCGGGCGGATGATCATCGAGGCGGCGGAGAACGGGTGTGTCCGCGAGGTGCTGATCATCGCCTCGGCCCTGTCGATCCAGGACCCGCGGGAACGGCCGGCCGAGGCACGCGAGCCGGCGGACGCGATGCATGCGCGGTTCGCCGAGCCGGGATCGGATTTCCTGGCCTTCCTGCACCTGTGGGACTACCTGCGCACGCAGCAGCGCGAGCTGTCCTCGTCGGCGTTTCGCCGGCTGTGCCGCCGCGAGTACCTGCACTATCTGCGGGTCCGGGAGTGGCAGGACCTTTTTGGCCAGCTCCGCCAGGCGGCCGCGGACCTCGGCATCAAGCTGGGTGCGGGCCGGCCCGACGAGCCAGCGCCCGCCGCGGCCCGGGACAGCATGCAGGACGGCGCGGACCGCACCGCCATCCCGGCTGGCCTGGCCCGGCAGATACATATCTCGTTGCTGTCCGGCCTGCTGTCACACGTCGGCATGCGGGACGACGGCCAGAAGACCCGAGGGAAGCGCCGTCCGCTGCCTGAATTCGCCGGTGCGCGCGGCGCCCGCTTCGCGCTGTTCCCGGACTCGTCGCTGGCCCGGAAGCCGCCATCGTGGGTCATCGTCACGGAACTGGTCGAGACGTCGCGGCTGTGGGGCCGGATCGCGGCCCGCATCGAGCCGGAGTGGGCCGAGCCACTGGCGGCGCATCTGGTGCGGCATTCCTACAGCGAGCCGCACTGGGAGGCCCGCCGGGGCACGGCGATGGCACTGGAGAAGGTCACCCTGTACGGCCTGCCGATCGTCACCGACCGCAAGGTCGGCTACGCGCGGATCGACCCGGCCGCCACGCGCGACCTTTTCATCCGGCACGCCCTCGTGGAGGGAGACTGGCAGACCCGGCACCCGTTTCTGCGGCACAACCGGGAGCTGCTGGACGGCGCCGAGGAACTGGAGCGCCGTGCCCGGCGCCGCGGCATCGTCGTGGACGACCAGGCCCTCTACGACTTCTACGACCGGCGGCTCCCCGCGCAGGTGACCTCGGCCCGGCACTTCGACACCTGGTGGAAGAAGGCGCGCGCCACCACCCCGGACCTGCTCATGTTCTCGCCGGAGCAGGTGACCGGGCCGGGTGCGGCGGCCGTGCAGCCGTCGGACTATCCAGACGAGTGGGGCCCTTTCCCGCTGTCGTACGAGTTCGCGCCGGGCGATCCGAATGACGGCGTGACCGTGGATGTCCCGCTGGACAGGCTGAACCAGGTGCGGGCCGAGACGTTCGGCTGGCAGGTGCCGGGACTGCGGGAGGAACTGGTAACCGAGCTGATCCGGTCGCTGCCCAAACAGCTCCGGGTGAACTTCGTGCCGGCGCCGGATGTGGCCCGCACGGTGCTGGACCGGCTCGGCCCCGCGGACGGCGATCTGCTGACCGTACTGGCCGCCGAGCTGACCCGGCTGCGCGGCGTGCTGGTGTCGCGTGACGCCTTCGACCCGGCCAAGCTTCCCGCTCACCTCCAGGTCACCTTCCGGGTGCTCGACGGTGGCCGGGCGCTGGCCGTGGGCAAGGACCTGAGCGGGCTGCGCCGCCAGCTGCGCCCGCAGCTGCAGGCGACCCTGGCGGAGGCGGCCCGGGACCTGATCCGTTCGGGCCTGCGCTCCTGGACCATCGGCTCGCTCCCGCGTGAGTTCAGCGACGGCCGCGTCCGCGCCTATCCCGCGCTCGCGGACGCCGGCGACAGCGTCGACGTCCGCTTGTTCACCACGCCGGAGGAGGCGGCGCAGAGCATGCGGCGGGGAACGCGCCGGCTACTGCTGCTCGAGGTCCCATCGGGCGCCAAGGGGATCGCGTCGAATCTCGCGGTCCCGGACAAGCTGGCCCTGAGCCGCAGCCCCTACCCGGGCGCCGCCGCGCTCGTGGACGACTGCGCCGCCGCGGCGGCGGACGAGATCATCGCCCGGGCCGGTGGCCCCGCCTGGGATGAGCCGGGCTTCGCGCGGCTCATCGCGGCCGCCCGCTCCGGGCTGGCCGCGCTGGCCGCGGAGGTCATCACCGATGCCGCCAGGGTCATGGCCGAAGCTCACGAGGTCGAGGTGGTACTGGCCAATGCGGCAGCGCACGCGGGCGAGCCGGCGTTCGCCGACATCCGCACGCAGTTCTCGGCTCTGATCTACCCCGGTTTCATCAGCGCCGCCGGGGCGCGGCGGCTGGCTGACCTGACCCGCTACCTACGGGCCATCCGGCAGCGGCTGGACAAGATGGCCGGGGACCAGATCCGGGACACTGAGCGGATGGCCGCGGTGCAGCGGGTAGCCGGCGCCTACGCCAGCACCCTGCAGGCCCTCCCGCCCGCCCGCCGCGGCGCGCCCGATGTCCAGGCCATCCGCTGGATGATCGAGGAACTGCGGGTCAGCCTTTTCGCCCAGACACTGGGTACCCCGGCCCCGGTGTCGGAGAAACGGATCCTTACCGCGCTGGGTCAGCTGAGCTCAGTTGGCTGAGTGGGCGCTGACGCGCGGCAGGCCACTGGACCGGAGCAGGAGCAGCGCGGAAGTGGTGAACAACGCCGCGCAGAACGCCTCACGCCCGTACCGGTCAAGCGCCTCGTCCTGAATGCCGCTGTGAAAACGGACTACCGCCGGCGGAAA
>JBEKCN010000246.1:0-6030 GCA_050014855.1 Streptosporangiaceae bacterium
CGGCGTGGTCTTCGGACGCGTCGTCAGCGGGTGCTGTCGCTTCCAGTTGCCCGGCACTGCGGAGCAGAGCCTGGAACCAGGCGACTGCGTGCTGTTGACAGAGCCCCCCGCCTGGATCCTGCGCGGCGGAGCTGGCGATGCGGCGATCGTCGCCTTCGAGGATCTCCCTACGGCCACCGCATCGCCTGAACCAGGGCGCCGCGACGATGACCCGGACCAGGTGCGCGTCGTCGGCGGGCACTTCGAATTTGACTCGGTCAATAAAGAACTTCTCACGGCATTCCTGCCACCGGTGGTGCATATTCCGGCGCGCGGTTCCGGCGATGGCGGGCGATTGACCGGCGTCTTGGCCATAATCGACGCCGAGGCATCGGCTGCGCGGCCAGGCCAGCAGGCGGTACTTTCCCGCCTGCTCGAAATCGTCCTGATCGAGCTGCTGAGGACGCCGGAAATGCTGCCGGGCCAGCAGCGCGGCATGCTCACCGGACTTACCGACCCGCAAATCGCGTCCACGCTGCGGGCCTTTCATGCCGATATCCGCAGAAGCTGGTCGGTGGCATCTTTGTCCGCCGAGGCAAGAATGTCCCGATCGGTCTTTTCGCAAAGGTTCACATCTCTGATCGGCCAGCCGCCCATGACATACGCCCTGCACTGGCGGATGGCCGTCGCGTGCGACGCGCTGCGGTTCAGCGGACGGTCGCTTGATGAAATAGCGCTTGCCGTCGGCTACGGATCGGCCAGCGCCTTCAGCACGGCCTTCACCAGAACAGTCGGCCGGCCGCCGGTCCGATTTGCCCGCGACTCGGGCGGGGTCCGCAGTGAGGGATATTAAAGGCGAGCTTGTCCTGATTGTGACAGGTACGTCACGATCTGATCGCGTCACGGCGGGCCCCCGCCGGCAATGAGGAAGCCCCCGGTAGTGAGGGAGCCGACCAAGAATGCCCCAACGCGACTTCAGGCGCTCCGGCCTGGTCGCCCGGCGGGGAGCGGCGGTCCCGGGATCGGATATTTGCTGGCGCTCAGCGGTCACTGCGGCGTTCGAGGTACCTGCCCAGTTCAGCCGTTTGTGATCGGTCACCCGCCGGGGTCTGGGCCATGGAGGCGAGGAGGCGTAGCTTCTCATCGCTCTCGCTGCCCTGATCGGCGTAGTAGAGGACCAGGAGCACGTCGTCGACGGGGAGCTTGTCCCGGTGCAGGCGCAGCTCGCCGACGACCGGATGGTTCACGGTGGTGGTGCCGCCTTCGAGGCTGCGGATGTCGTGGCGCGCCCAGAGAGTCCGGAACCGCTCGCTCGACAGGGCCAGCTCGCCCGCCAGTTCCACGAATCGGGGGCTGTCGATGTCGTCGCCGATGGACCTTCTGAAGGCGGCGATGAACCCTTCTGCGGAGCGCGTCCAGTCCTGCTGAAACGCCTGCTCTTCGGGATCGAGGAGCAGCGATCGGAGACGGTTGTACCCGGGCTGAAGGCGCGGGGAGAGCGCGACCGCGAGCCGGTTGGAGGCGAGCACATCGAACGCGCGCCCTTCCACGAACGCGGGAAGCTGCACGCTGGCCAGGAGCTGATGCAGCCGCGGGGGCACGCGTTCTGGCTTCCGCCGCCGCTGGCGCCTTGGGCGCGGGGCGGCCAGGCCGAGCAGGTATTCCTGCTCGAGCTCGTCAAGGTGCAGGACCCGCGCGAGCGATTCGAGGACCTGCGCTGAGGGGTTCTTGTCGCGGCCGCGCTCCAGCCGCAGGTAGTAGTCGGCGCTGATGCCCGCGAGCATGGCGACTTCTTCACGGCGGAGCCCGGGAACGCGGCGGTTCGCGCCGGGCGGAAGCCCGGCCCGCTGCGGAGTGACCAGCGCGCGCCGGGCGCGGAGGTAACTGCCGAGCGGGTTGGCGGGGTCGTCGTCGCTCATAGTCAGCAGCGTAGTTCAGGGCCTCCTCGGCTCAGGGGGCCCTGACAGGACCCCGGAAGACGGGGGTACTGCCTGCGGCCGGAGAACAAGCCAACACTGAAGGTGTCGCCGGATGACCGTGCGCAGCCTCGCATACAGGCCCCGGCCGGTAGCCCAGACCATCATCGACCGCGCCCGCCAGCTCGTCGCTGTCTGGCGCCCTGAGCAGGAGCAAGCAATGGACATCACCAACCGCACCGTCTTCATCGCCGGCGCTACCTCGGGGATCGGCCTCGAGCTCGCTCGCCGGTTCGCCGCGGCCGGCAGCGACGTCATCGTCGGCGGCCGGCGAGCCGACCTGCTCGGCAAGCTCGCCGCTGAGGGGTTCGCCACCGTTCCCATCGACGTGACCGACGCCGCCAGCACCGGCCGTGCCCGCGACACGATCCTGCGCAGCCACCCGGGCCTCGACACGATCGTGACGATGTCCGGGATCGGGATCCCCGAGGACCTGCGCGATCCCGCGCACTTCAGCGCCGCGCAGGAGACGATCGACACCAACCTCCTCGGCACCATCCGCGTCATCGACGCGTTCACCCCGCACCTGATCGGACGCGGCGCCGGCACCATCATCACGGTCACCTCGGGCATCGGGTTCCTGCCGTTCCCGGTCATGCCCAGCTACGCCGCCTCCAAGGCCGGCGTGCACGCCTACTCCGAGGCGCTGCGCGCGCAGCTGGACGGCACCGGCGTCGAGGTCTCCGAACTCGTCCCCCCGGCGGTCGCCACCAGGCCGGAGGCGAAACAGCGCAACCCCCGCGCGCTCGACCTGGCCGACTTCGCCACCGAGGTGATGGACCTGCTCCAGGCCGACCCCACCCCGCACGAGATCCTCGTCAAGGCCGTCCTGATGCACCGCTGGGCCGAACGCGACGGCAGCTACGACGAACTGGTCGCCCAGCGATCAAAGGCACTCGCGATGCTCCCGGGCCATCAGTGAGCAATTCCCGTAAAGAACTCGTCATGCGGGTAACCGCAGGGACAGGAGACTGACATGGCTGTTCTGGCGCGCTGGTGCTTCCAGCGCCGCAGGTGGGTGCTCGTCGCATGGCTGGCGCTCGTGATTATCTTGGGGGTCGGCGGCCGGGCCGCGGGGACCGCGTACTCGAACAACGTGACCTTGCCGGGGACCGGCTCCACCACCGCGCTTACCCTGCTGGAAAAGGCATTCCCCGGGCACGCCGGGGACCAGGACACGATCGTCTGGCGGGCCGCCGGCCCGGGTGGCGTGCGCGCTCCGGCCGTCCGCGCCGAGATCTCGGCCATGTTGGGCAAGGTCGCCGGCGCACCCGCGGTCGCGGCTTTGGTGAGCCCGTACTCCGCCCCCGGCGCCGCCCAGGTGAGCCGCGACGGGCAGATCGCCTACGCGACCGTCGTCTTCTACGCCCCGGAAGCGAGCCTGCCCGCGGCGGACGTCACTCGCGTCATCGACATCGCCGAGGCCGCGCGGGCACCCGGCGTGCAGGTCGAAACCGGCGGGCCGGCGGTGGAGAACGCACTGCAGCCGTCGTTCGGCCTCAGCGCGGCCGTCGGGATCGTGGGCGCGGCCGTCGTGCTGTTCATCGCGTTCGGGTCGCTGCTGTCCATGCTGCTGCCCCTGGCGGTCGCGATCGCCGCGCTGGCCTCCGGCCTGATGACTGTCGGGCTCCTCTCCCACGGGGTGAGCATTCCCTCGGTCGGCCCGACGCTGGGCATCCTGATCGGGCTGGGCGTGGGGATCGACTACGCGCTGTTCATCGTCACCCGGCACCGCAACAACCTCAAGGACGGGATGCCCCCCCGGGAAGCCGCGGTCTTGGCGCTGAACACCTCGGGCAGGGCTGTGCTGTTCGCCGGCACCACGGTGTGCATTGCCCTGATCGGCATGCTCGTGCTGCGCATCAGCTACATCTCCGGCCTCGGGATCGCCGCCGCGGTCACCGTGCTGTTCACGGTCGCCGCCGCCACCACCCTGCTGCCCGCGCTGCTCGGCTTCCTCGGCCTGCGGGTCCTGTCCCGCAGGGACCGCCGCCGGCTGGCCGCCGACGGGCCCGCGCCGGCCGGCCCGGCCGGCTGGTGGACCAGGCTGGCCGCGTTCGTGCAGCGGCACCCTGCCCCGCTGGCCGCCGCCGCGGCTGCCGTGATGCTGGTCCTGGCCATCCCGGTGCTGTCACTGCGGCTGGGCACCTCCGACGCGGCCAACGACCCGGCCTCGACCACCACGCACAAGGCCTATGAACTGCTCGCAGAAGGGTTCGGCCAGGGCTTCAACGGCCCCCTCCAGGTGGTCGGCACGACCGCCTCCCCAGCCAGCACGGCCGCGTTCACCCGGCTGGCGGGGGCGCTCAGGACCGAGTCCGGCATCGCCGCGGTCGCCGCGCCCGTCCCCGGCCACGGCGCCTCGCTGATCACCGTGATACCCGCCACCTCCCCCGAGGCCAAGGCCACCAGCACCCTGATCAGCCAGCTGCGCGACAGCGTGATCCCCGCCGCCGAGCACGGCACCACGCTGCACGTCTACGTCGGCGGCGTCACCGCCGCCAACGACGACTTCGCTACCGTGATGGCCCCCAGGCTGCTGATCTTCATCGCGGTCATCGTCGTCCTGGGGTTCCTGCTGCTCCTGCTGGCCTTCCGCAGCCTGCTGATACCCGCGGTCGCGGCGGTGATGAACCTGCTCGCCGCCGCCGCGTCCTTCGGCGTGCTGGTCGGCGTCTTCCAGCACGGCTGGGGACTGCGGCTGCTCAACCTCGGCCAGCCCGGCCCCGTCCAGTCATACCTGCCCGTCCTCATGCTCGCCGTCCTGTTCGGCCTGTCCATGGACTACGAGGTATTCCTGGTCTCCCGCATCCGCGAGGAATGGGCCGCCACGCAAGACAACCACCAGGCCGTGCGCACCGGCCAGGCCAGCACCGGCCGCGTCATCATCGCCGCGGCCACCATCATGATCCTGGTATTCAGCGCCTTCATCCTCTCCGGCCAGCAAGTCGTCGGCGAGATCGGCCTCGGCATGGCCGCCGCGGTCCTGCTCGACGCCTTCCTCCTGCGCACCCTCCTCGTCCCCGCCCTCATGCACCTGTCCGGACGCGCCAACTGGTGGCTACCCGGCTGGCTCGACCGCGCACTCCCGCACCTCTCCATCGAACCAGCCACCCCGCCAGCCGCGCAGACGGCAGCGCTACCGGAGCCCTCCAGGGCAGCACGCCCATGACGTCAGTCAGCACCAACGACGGGCGGCGTGCGGCAGCATGCCGCCGCGACCTAACCCCGGCCGTTCAGCAAAATCAAGTTCTTTACCCGAACGGCCGTGGTGGCACGTTCCAGGGAACCTGTGACACCGCGACCCGGCCCGGCGACTGGCCCATCCGGGCCGGTTCAGCTAGATCGGCTCGGCTGGCCTGGTCATATGCACGATCCGCCGACTTCGAGGCAGCCGCCGGCCTGGCCGGCCGCGAGCCTGGTCAGCAGGGCGCGCAGCAGGCGCTGCTCGTCTTTGCTGAAGGCGCTGAGCAACTCGGCTTCGGCACGGTGATCCGCCGGCACGTGGGCACAGATCCCCTGCCCGCCGATGCCTGGGCGAACGCCGTGACGGGCGCGAGGACTCCCGAAGCGGACCGCAGCGAACGCCAGCGCGCCGGGATAGCCGGGGCGGACGCGGTGCTGCTCGCGGTGCCGCTGTACAACTTCGGCGTCTCCCAGCACATCAAGACCTGGATCGACCTGGTCATCGCCGCCCCGCGCGACAGCAGCGGGGCCGAGCCGCTGCTGGCGGGCAAGCCGACCGTCCTGGTCACCGTGCGCGGGGCGTACGGGGCCGGGACGCCACGCGAAGGCTGGGACCACTCCACCGGCTACCTGCGGCGCATCCTCGCCGACGTGTGGGGGGCCGAGCTGACCGTCGAAGGCCAGGACATCGCCGAGCGCGCTCTGCGTTCTCTCGATCTGAGAGGAGCACACCTCCTTGCACAATCCGGACTGGGCCGCCTACGCCGAGCTGTGCGGAGCGACCGGCATCAAGGTCACCCGCCGTGACCAGCTCGAGGACGCCATGACCCGGCTGTTCGCCGCCGACGGGCCCGCCATGCTGCACGTCGAGCAGGACCCCGAGCTGCTG
>JBEKCN010000247.1:0-5999 GCA_050014855.1 Streptosporangiaceae bacterium
ATCTTTGCGGGCGGCAAGAAGGCGGTCGGGTTCTCGATCCCGCGTGATGACTGGGTTACCTTCCCGCAGGCCTACGACGGCCAGTCGGAGGGCAAGAGCGACCAGGCTTACGGTCTGGCCTGGGCCCAGCGCCTGTCTCAGACTGGCAACTCCAGCATGAGCCGGGACCAGCGCTACTTTCAGGCCAATGAGGCGGGACAGGCCGCCGCCGTGGCGACGGTGGAGTCCCTGACGGGGGTCCATATTGACCACTTCGCCGAGGTGAACCTGGCCGGGTATTACGAGCTGGCGCAGGCCTTCGACGGTATCGAGGTGTGCGTGACGTCGTGGGACGGCGGCAAGAACCTTCACGACGCCAACTCCGGCGCGGACCTTAAGCCGGGCTACCAGCACCTGGGGGCAGCGCAGGCGCTGGCGTTCGTACGGGAGCGGGACAACCTGCCGAACGGCGACATCGACCGTACCCACCGTCAGCAGGCCGTCATCGACTACGTGATCTGGAAGCTCAAGCACGGGAACGTGCTGTCGGACCTGTCACAGATCCAGTCGCTGCTGTCGATCGCCAAGCAGTACGTGATCACCGACGCTGGCTGGAACCTGCTTGACTTCGCCTCGGAGATGCGAGGGCTGACCGGGAAGAACCTGACGTTCCAGACGGCGCCGATCGCGGGCTACCAGACCTTTTATCTTGGCGGACAGGCGGAGGACGCGAACCTGATCGACCCCGCCGCGATCAAGAACCTCGTGCAGCAGACGTTCTATCCGCCGTCCACGACGAACCATCCGCCGTCCACGACGAAGAAGGCCACGGGCAAGACGCCAGCCGCGGTCGCATCGCCGTCCTCCACAACCGTGGACGTGCTGAACGGCGGTTACACGGCGGGCCTGGCTGGCCAGGTATCCGAGGCGCTGGTCGCGGCCGGTTACCAGGTCGGCCAGGTCGGCAACGCGACCTCGCAGTCCGCGACCGAGGTTCTGTACGGGGCCGGGTCATCGAACGCCGCGAACGCGGCGAACATCGCCGCCGCCTTCGGCGTGACCGCGATCGCCAGCTCTGCCGTCGCGGCCGGGCAGGTGGAGATCGTGCTCGGCGCCGCCGCCACGGCCGTGCCCAGCTTCACCGCGTCCGCACCGGCATCCGGCCCGTCCGCCGCGTCCAGCCCGACTCCGGCGTCTTCGTCCTCGGCGTCTTCGTCCTCGGCGTCTTCCTCCTCTGGCCCGTCGTCGTCCGCCCCGACCTCGGCGTCGAACAACGGTGCCGCGGGCGGCGCGGTGTCGGTCGCCGCCAACGCCCCTTACGGCATCCCCTGCGTGTACTGACCCGCCAGCCTGGTCTGGCGGCCCGCAGCGGCAAAAGGATCAGAGATGGACGAACCGTTTCCGGCATGCCTATGGTGGCGTGAGGCCGTGATGGCGTGAGCTGCCCTCCTCATCAGGATCGCCGGACCATCGATGCTCCGGACCTCGGTAGCGACCCCTGACTAGGCGGCCGTAGCTAACCGGGAGGTCCCGTGGCAGCGCCAAATGCTTCGCCAGTTCCCCGTGGATCACGAGCCGCCGGAGACCGTCCGGCGGCTCCTGTCGACCGGCGCTGGCTGGTCCTGGTCGTGGTGGCCGTCGCCCAGCTGATGGTGGTCCTGGACTCGACCATCGTGAATATCGCCCTGCCATCGGCTCAGCGTGCGCTCGGGTTTCCCAATAGTGACCGGCAGTGGGTGGTGACGGCCTACGCGCTGGCGTTCGGCAGCCTGCTGCTGGTGGGCGGCCGCCTCGGTGACATGTTCAGCCGCAAGTGGGTCTTCATCACCGGCCTGGCCGGGTTCGCGCTCGCCTCAGCCCTCGGGGGCGCCGCCGTCTCGTTCGAGATGCTGGTCGCGGCCCGGGCCCTGCAGGGGGCATTCGGCGCCATCCTCGCGCCGTCCGCCCTCGGCACTCTGGTCAGTACCTTCCAGGATCCGCGCGAGCGAGGCCGGGCCTTCGGGGTCTTCGGCTCAGTAGCAGCCGGCGGGGGCGCGGTGGGCCTGATCCTCGGCGGGGCCCTCACCCAGTACCTCTCGTGGCGCTACACCCTGTACGTCAACCTGGTGTTCGCCGTGATCGCCATAGCCGGTGCGCTGATGTACATCCGCAGCACCCGTGCGGCCAACCCGCCGCGAATGGACTGGCCCGGGGCGATTCTGGCCTGCGTCGGGCTCTTCCTCATCGTCTTCGGCTTCTCCCACGCCGAGACCGCCGGATGGACGGCCGCGCTGACCATCGGCAGCCTGGTCGCCGGCGTGGTCGTACTGGCCGGGTTTGTGCTGGCTGAGCAGCGGGTCAGCCATCCCCTGCTGCCGCTGCGGGTGGTCCTGAACCGCACCCGGGGCGGCGCGTATGTCGCCGTCTTCCTGTCCGGGATCGCGATCTTCGGTATCTTTCTGTTCCTGACCTACTACATGCAGCTGATCAAGGGGGACAGCCCGTTCACCACGGGACTGCTGTTCCTGCCGCTGATTGGCTGCATCCTGATCAGCTCTAATCTTTCCAGCATCGTGCTGCTGCCCCGGGTGGGGCCGCGCGCCCTGATCGCGTCGGGCATGCTGCTGGGTGTGATCGGGATGATCTACCTGAGCCGGCTCACCGTGACCGCCAGCTACCTCGGCGGCGTGCTGCCCGCGCTGCTGGTGCTGGGCCTGGGCTTCGGCATGATTTTCGCGCCGGCCATCAACACGGCCACGGCCGGCGTCCGACGCGAGGACTCGGGCGTGGCCTCCGCGCTGGTCAACACGGGACAGCAGGTTGGCGGTTCGATCGGGACGTCTGCGCTCAGCACGATCGCGCTGACCGCGACGAGCAGCTACCTAGTGACTCACCACACCGGCGCGCTGGCGCCGGCGGCCGCGGCCGTCCACGGCTACACGCTGGCCTTCGCGGTGGCGGCGGGGGTGCTCGGGGTGGGTGTGATCCTGGCGATCGTCTTGCTGCCGTCCCGGCACCGGCTCGAGGAACTCAGGAACGAAGCCGCGGGTCCCGTACCCGCCGTGCCGGCCGCGGAACCCGCCGCCGCGCCCGCTGCGGAGCCCGCCCTGGCGCCCGCTGCGGAGCCCGCCCCCGCGCCCGCTGCGGAGCCCGCCCTCGCGCCCGCTGCGCGACCCCTCGCGCCCGCCGCACGGCCCCAGGCCGCCGCCGCGATGCATTCGGAGGCGCACGCGATTCCCGTGGCTCTGCTCTGCTGTTCGCCAGTGATCAGCCCTAGTTCTAACTCGGCGCCCCCACGCATGTAGCCGCCGCGGCGGACCGGGTGAGCAGCGCCGACTGCATTACGCCCGATCAGGCCCGCGAACCCGCCACCGATGCACACCACCCGAAGGTGATCGGTCTTCGGCGGCCGCTCGGACTTAGGTGTGTAGGGATCATCAAGGTGGTGCGCAAGCGCGCCGGTGAGCCGGTGAGCCGGTACTGATCGTCCCCATCGGGACGCAGCCGCTTGTCACGCTCCAGCCGGTACCGGCGGCGCAGCGCCTGGGTGTCGATGCCGGCGTCCCCTGGCCTGGCCGGACTCCCGGTCGCAGTCATCGTTGCCTCCGCGTCGGGCTGTCATCACCGAATGGTGCCATCGTGTCATTTATGGCGAATCGAGCGGGCCCTTGGTCGTAGCCGGACGGGCCGAATAGCCCTCCCGCCGGCCACGCCCGGTGGCTGGGCTGGCAGCAGAGGGATTCTCGCCCGACGTGCGGACCGCGCCGGCGGACGGCCTGGCCCTTGAGTGCTGGCGCATCCGCTGAGCAGGCTGACGCGTTCCGGAAAGAGGCAGACAATGACAGTCGGACCCACAAGCCGCCCGGATCGCGACGGCAGGGCCGTCACCGGGAGCCCTGCTCCCGGCAAGATGGGCAGCGGTGCGACCACGACCCTTGCCGGCATCCTTAGCCGGCGCCGGCCGCTCAGTCGATGACCGCCGAACCGGTCCAGCCCGGCGGACCCGGAAAGAGCGGGCGGGCGGGCCGTCTGCGCGCCCTGGCCATCGGCTCGCCGCCGCTTACGGCCACCGGCACGCTGATGGCCGGTGGCCGGCGCCTGCGGGTCACGGTGCGAAGCGGGAACCCCAAGTGGCCGCCGCTAGTGCTGTGCAACGGCATCGGCGCCCGCCTCGAGCTGCTGGAGCCGTTCGTCAACGCGCTCAACCCCGAGCGAGAAGTCGTCCGGTTCGACATGCCTGGCATCGGCGGGTCCCAGCCACCGGTAGTTCCTTACCACCTGGCGACGCTGGCGCCCCTGATGAGTGACCTGCTCGACCAGCTCGGCTACCAGCAGGCCGATGTCCTGGGTATCTCCTGGGGAGGCGCCCTGGCGCAGCATTTCGCCGCCCTGCGCCCGGAACGGGTACGTCGGCTGGTGCTGGTGGCCACCACACCAGGCGGCCTGATGGTGCCCGGCCACCCGCGCGCTCTGCTCCGCATGCTCTGGCCGTGGCGCAATCGCGACCATGGATACGCGGCCAGCATCGCTGGTGAGCTCTACGGCGGCAGCGTGCGCGACGACCCGCCGCTCGCCCGTGAGCTGCTGCGCGCCACGACACACCTCGTAGGGACCAGGGGCTATAGCTACCAGGTGCTGGCCATCCTCGGCTGGACCAGCCTCCCGCTGCTGCCGCTGGTGCGTCAGCCCACCCTCATACTGGCGGGCGACGATGACCCGATCATCCCGGCTGTAAACGCGCGGATGATGCACCGGCTGATCCCGCGAAGCGAGCTGACGATCTACCGCGGCGGCCACCTTGACCTGATCACCGAAGCCGGGCACCTCGCGCCTGTCGTGGAGGCCTTCCTCACCGCCGAGAGCCGGGCCTCCCTGAACGGGACCGATCCGCAAGCTGCGCTCCCGCCGCAGCGGTCACGTGGTTTAGGTACGACGGCTTCAGCTCATAGCTAGCCGGGCTGGATCTCGGCGCCGGGAATCTGCGGCCGCCGGCGCAGCGCGGGGAACAACGGGCCGGGGCCGGCCGGGCGCGGGGCCAGCCGGACCTTGCAATCGACGGCGAGCGCCCCGTCCGGACTGACCAGGATTGGATTGAGATCGAGCTCGATCAGTTCGGGAACTTCTTCGGCCACGCGCGCGATCTGCTCCAGCAACGCCACGAGCGCCTGGCGGTCCACTTTCGGCGTGCCCCGGTAGCCATCAAGCAGCGGGGCGGCGCGAAGCGACGCCACCATGGCGTCGGCTGCGCCGGACTCGAGTGGCGGGACCGCGAAGGCACGGTCCCGCAGCAGGTCGGTCAGCACCCCGCCGAGGCCGACCATCACGACCGGGCCGAAATCGGGATCGGATGCGAGCCCGGCGATCGCCTCGACACCCCACGGCGCCATCGGCTGAATCACCGCTCCGCCCATCTGCGCGCCGAGCCGCGATTGCATCGTCGCGTACGCGGCGTGTACCGCCTCCGCGTCGGCCAGGTTCAAAGCGACGCCGCCAACGTCGGTTTTGTGGACGAGATCGCCGGAACGGGCCTTCAAAACGACCGGGAACCCGATGGCCTCGGCCGCTGCGGCTGCCTCCGCCGCGGTCGCCGCGCCGCGGGTCGGCAGTACGGGCAGGCCGCACGCCTCCAGCAGGCGGCCCGCCTGGTCCAGCTCGAGCCAGCCCCCAGCGGGGCTGCCGGCGAGCGTCGAGGCCACGATCTCGCTGATCACCGGATGGCCGGGTAGCTCTTCGGGCTCCTCGGCCGGCAGCAGCGGGCGCTGCCGCCACTGGGCGTAGCGGCAGACATGCCCCAGGGCCGCCGCCGCCCGCTCTGGTGACGGCAGCTCCGCGAGTTCCGCCGCACCGGCTGGCGTGCGCGGGGCCGTCTCCACGGAGCAGGCGACCACCGGCTTGCCCGCGCGTTGCGCCACGCGGGTAATGGTCTCCCGCACCGCCGCGGCCGGCATCGTCATGGTCTCGACGACGACGGTGATCACGGCGTCGATCCCATCGTCTCCAAGGACGATCTCGAGCGCCTGCTCGAGCGCCGCCGCCGTCCC